>CAYJIG010000015.1:0-39000 GCA_964370165.1 uncultured Oscillospiraceae bacterium | reverse complement strand
GCTAACCCGTTCTTTAAACTAGTTGCTGATGGTATCGAAATCGGCGTTGCTGACATGGGCGGTACTGTTACCGTTTATGACTGCCAAAACGACGTTAACATCGAGCAAAACGTTATGAATGACCTTGTTGCTCAAGGCGTTGACGGCATCTTCTTGACCGCTAACGACCGCGCAGGTTCTGTTCCTGGCGTACAAGCTGCTTTAGACGCTGAAATCCCTGTGGTTATCATCGACTCAAGCTGCGACAATGGCGACCAAACTGTTGCTGTTGTTATGTCTGACAACGTAACTGCTGGCGCTTTGGCAATGGAAGGTCTTGCAGAAGCTATGGGCGGCGAAGGCAAAATCGTAACATACGACAACAGTACTTCTGACGCTGTTGCTCTTCGTATGGAAGGCCGCGACGCTGTATTGGAAGAGTATCCCGGCATCGAAGTTGTAAATAACCAAAACGGCCAAGGTCAAGTTGACAAAGCTATGGAAGTTATGAACAACTTCTTGCAGAGCGATCCCGAAGCTACTGGCGTTTGGGCCATGAATGACCCCTCCGCTCAAGGCATGATCGCTGCTATCAAAGCTGCTGGCCGTATCGACGAGTACTTCGTAGTAGGTATTGACGGCGCGCAAGAAAGCCTTGACTTGATCGCTGCTGGCGAACAACTTGGCACAGCTGCTCAATTCCCATCCTACCTGAGCATCGTTGGCGTTGAAGCTATGTACACTCACCTAGCTGGTGGCACTATCGAAGAGCAAACCATCTTGGTAGAAACTGCTTGGATCGACGCTAGCAACTATGAACTGTATGACGCTGCAGATCCTAGCTCTTTGACTGCTTAATTTAAAGAGATAGACTTAGCTGAAATAGTTTGAAGTATCCCGAGGTGTGGCATTAGCCGCACCTCGGTTTTTATTTTAGATGTGACATGAAAAAGCACCACTTTCTTTTAAAAGCGATAGCTTTTATAGAGAGTGGTGCTTTTTTATTATGTTTGGATGAGTATGGGGTGGTATAGTGGCGATGGCAAGCGGTTATATATTATCGTCAATATGCTTTTTATCATGTTCTTTGATACGGCCTTTTTGAGATCGTTTAACAGCATACATGGTAGCATCGGCAGCCACAATCATTTCGTCATAATCTGTAAACGTGTCATCATAAAATACATATCCGCCAGAGAAACTAATAGGTAGTTTTTCTCCATTTGGTGCTGTGATGTAAGATAGGTCAATTTGTTTTTGCAAGTCTGATATATGGCGGGAAATCTCTTCTCTTGATGCGGCATGGTGTATAGTCATTACAAACTCGTCGCCGCCTATTCGGGACACTATTTTGTGTGGTGCGGTGCAGTTCTTTAGGATATCTGCGGCAGTAGTCAGTAAAGCGTCTCCATAATCGTGCCCATAGTTGTCGTTTATTGGCTTTAAGTTATCAAGATCCAGTATCAATATAGCCATAGTCCCAAAGTCTTCTTTAAACAGTTTATTCATCTTTTCTCGGAAGGCCCATCGTGTATCTAAAGAAGTGAGGTTATCTATATTACGTTGCACTCGGAACTCTTCATGCTGATCAAGTTCCTTTGTCATGTCGACGATAATACCCCATATTTTATCTTCTTCATCATAAAGCTTTATCTTTAAGTAGTGTATATGATCTTCGTGGCGGATAAGATAAATGTCTTCTTCGTCTTCTAAAGGCGTGTTGAATATCTCATCCAAATACTGATTGAATTTTGTGCCGGTTGAAAGTATGGTGCCGGTTTCTTGTTTTGTAAGCTGTAAAATATCACCAAGCTTATTAGTGGCTTTAACGGGCGATTCATCTTTACTATATTCAAAAAGTGCTATGGGAATGGTGATATTATGAAAAAGCCGTGTGATTCGCATATTGAAATTGACAAGTTCAAAAACCATACGATTGATGTTTGTGCTGAGAGAAGTAAACTCGGGGGTGTTGTTAATATCAATAACAACGCTAAGGTCACCCTTAGATATTTGCTGAACATTATCAATCAAGGTATAAATGGGTTTAATGATGATATTAGTTAGCAAGAATGCAATAATTAAAATAATTACGGCCGAGGTTAGAGTGAGCATAAGTGTTAGTAAAAGGATATTGTACAAAACACTGTTATACAGGTCTTCTTGGCTGATACTGAAGCTTATCACCAAATCATCAATAGCTTTTGCATAATAATGAAAAGTCTCGTTGCCTAGAATGATGCTACCGATAGTACTTTGATTTGGCGATAAAGTTTGTATTTCGGTAAGCAGTGTGGAGTCATGAAAATCGGTCAAAACCTCTTTGGTGCTGGTATCATAAGCGAAGAAATAGGTGTTTTCATCAGTGATAAAAGACGACATAACCTCGGAAAGCTGGGTATGTTTTAGCTGGTCTATCAGATGCTGAGGCTCGTGGCCCAGCTGGATCATAATATCCTTACTCTCGCTCCAAACGATGACATATTGCATTAACTTTTGTGTGGCAGTGTTTGGAACTAAGTCCTGGGCCATTTCTAGATCTCTATCTTCCAGCATGGGTTTGAAATAACCCATTTGTTCGCCGGAGTCAAACGAATAGCCGTAATATTCAGGGTTTGTGCCGGCGAATATAGTGCCTGTTTCATCAAAAAAATGAATTTCTTCAAACGATAACAGCTCCATATAATCATGCAAGGCATCCATGTTATGTATCAAATCGGGGTCATACTCTAAAAAGCGAGATATGGTGTTTGCTTTTACAAGATACTCATCTTTCAAGCTTTCAGTCATTTCAAAGTTGATTTCATCATTATACGCTACGTTTTCCATGATTTGATCAATCTTTGCTTCAGAGTCGGCATAAAATGAATTCTTTGATAAGTCTATCTGCACAAAATAACTAATGAAAAATGAAATAACAGCACTTATAAGTATAGCAATTGCTAAACGTTTTATAATAATAATCTTCATTTGTGGCCCTCTTGCTGGATGAAAGTGATATCACCCAAAAAGTTAAAAAATCTTATATAAATAATAAAATATAAATATTCAGGTGTATTATTTACACCTGAATATAAATCCATTCATTATATCAACTTTAAGTACGAAGTACAATAGAAAATACTTAATTTGTTAAAATATTATTAAAAGTATGTATATCTTTATCAACTTGTTTTTTCACTTGATCAAGGCCGCTGAATTTTATCACGTCTCGGATAAAAGAATGAAGTTTTACTTCAAGTGTTTTTTCATATAAATCTTCAGAATAGTCCAGCAGGAAGGTTTCTATGCTTAGACTACTTAGTGCATCCACCGACGGTCTGGTGCCAATATTTGTGAGGCCTTTCACCATAAGGTCGTTTTTCATTTTTGAAAAAGTGCCGTATACGCCGATACGAGGTAAAAATTTACGCTTACTGTAAGATAGATTGGCAGTAGGCATGCCCACGGTACGGCCCAAGGCCTTGCCGTGGATGACCTTGCCCAAAATAAGATATGGATGCCCAAGTAGGCTGTTTGCTGTTTTTAAGTCGCCGTTTTGTAAGGCTTTTTTGATGTCGTTGGTATCGATGTTTGAGATGGGCTGAAATTCAAGCAGAGTGTAGCCCCATTTTTTGGCGCCATTGCGCAGATGGGTGATGTTTCCACCGCCTAAAAACCGGCAAGTTGTGCCTGCTACGATTTTTTTTGCGCCCAGCGTATCTATCAAAACTTCTTTTATAAATATGTCGGGATCACACCGAAAATTTTCAAGGGTAAGAGGATACGAGACGATGTGATCTAAATTAAAATCTTGTAGCAGATATTTTTTTTCTTTTGCAGTGGATAAGATTTTATCGTCTGCCAATATTTCTTTTTTAGGGTCAAATGCTAAGACTAACGACGACAAATCCCCGCTGTTTGCAAGCATAAAAGTGAGCAAATCGTGATGACCTTTATGCACGCCGTCAAAAAAGCCAAAAGCAATACAGGTGTTTTTTAGTGTTGGAAGTGACTCGCTCATAATAATTATCTCCGCTAAAGGATTTTAAAAAACTAATAAATAAGAGGATGTAGAGCCAGCAAGGTCTTATGCCTTGTTTTTACGGTGATTTTCTGAAACAAGAAAAATCACAAGGCCGATGGCAAAATAAGCGCCGGTCACGGCCCAAAGCATCCAGTTTCCGCCGATGATGCCGGGAATGTATGTGATTAAAATCACGATAAATGTGATGATGGGAAGGATGTTTCCACCCGGTGCTGTGAATTTACGTGCTCCGGGGAACTTCTTGCGGGCGTTTACAACGGTGATGCATACAATCGCTATCACAACCGCGTTACATAAGGCACCAAAATTCACAACAAGCTCTGTAAGATCGGGAAAAGCAGAGATGATGGCGATAACAATAGTTACCAAGATAGTTGCATTTACCGGTGATTGGGTTTTCTCGCTGGTTTTTCCAAGTGCGGCAGGCAAGATTCCGGCGTTGGCGGCGGCCTGGATGCCACGCACGGCCAGGGCGATAACCACTAGCACGGTGGTTATCAGCGCCAACACTGCCGCAATGGAAATCAGCTGTACCAGCCAAGAAATGTGCGATAGTTTGGTAAAAGCCGCCGCATATAAAGGTATATACGTCATGCCTGGATTTTCAATAAGGAAGCCGGCGCTGACAAGGCCTAAAACCGCCAAGATAACAAGCAGATATAAACTTACCACAACAAGCATCGCAATGGCCATAGCCTTTGGGACGGTGCGTTTTGGGTCGCGAATTTCACCCACCATGAACGCTGTTGCCACAATAGAGCCATACGCCACCATTGCCGTGGGGATCATATCCACAAAGCCAAGGTTTCCACCGGTACCTTGAGAGAAAAACGGAAGTAAAAGGGAGGCGTCCCACTGACCACTGCTAACAGCAACAACAATAAAAATAATCAGTGTGATAAAAAGGCCGGTAGTCAAAACAGTGTTTGCCTTGCCGGTAAGTGAAAATTTCATCAAATTTAAAGCACCACACAAAAGTGCAGCCGCAACAGCTATGATGGACGGACTGATTTGTCCGGTGACGTTTTCAAAGCCTACGTTCATATAAATTGCAACGTACATGCATGAAAAAGCACCACCGCCTATGCAACCGAACAGATATGCCCATGTGGAAAACCAACCCCAAAATCGGCCTTGTTTTTTGGTTTTTCCCAGTGATTTTTCAGGGAAGGTAAATATGCCGCCTGAATGAGGAAATGTGGTGGCGAGTTCCGCGGTTTGAAGGCCGTATACAAATAAAATAACAGCCGCAATAACCCAGCTAATGATGCTGGCAGGCCCGGCGTTCATAATAGTGACGCCTGATAAAGAAAAAATGGCGCTACCTATCATGCCGCCCATTAAAATAGTGGTGCTGTGTAGTAATCCGAGCTTGCCGTCGTTTTTAGATAAAGGACTTTGCTTGGTTGACATGTGTTACCCCTTTTTTAAATCGAATATTATATATTTTTTTGTAAAAGCTTTTCCGCTATAGAAAAATCAGTTATCAACGTGTTTATGTATCCGCCACGAATGGCGCCTTTGACAGCCGAGAGCTTGTAGCCGCCGCCTGCCACACCTATGCGCAACGGAATTTCTTTAAGATCTGATTTGCTGATGGCGATGGTGTGCTGACTGATGTCAGGATAAACTTCCTTTCCATCTTCGTCGTAAAAATGTGTGCAAATTTCGCCTACAGCAGATGGATTTTTGCTGTTTTCATATTTTGAGTGAGAAAATCCTGTTGCATCACCGATACCGAATACAGCAATGGTGCACGCTTTAATCGTTTGGTACGTTTCCTTAAAATAAGTCTCCTCCACAAGAGAATCCCGCAGCTCGGACTTGTCTACTAAAATAGGCGCATGCAATAAAATAGGCGTGGCACCCATTTTCACAGCGCAGTTAAAAATAATGTCGCCGCTACCGGTTTGGTACTCGGGACCGTGATTTGCGCCAACCAGCGAGATAGCCTTTAGGTTTTCTTTGTGCATAGGAACAATCTGCTTTGCAAGTGCGGCCATGGTTTTACCATGCCCAAACCCGATGATATCGTTATCTGAAACAGTGCTTGCAATAAGGGAAGATGCGGCCTCGCTAAGAGCGGTATATACATCATCTTGGCCGCTCTGCTCAGGGTCTTGGCATATTCGCACATGCCGAAGCCCATACAGATCTTCCAGCTGAGATTCCATACAAATGTATGTATCATCACACCCGGAAATATTAATCTGTACAATGCCAAGCTGCAGGCACTCGCCCAGTACACGGTTTACCTTTTGCCTGGATATGCCCATTTTCTTGGCAATCTCGTTTTGGGTCATGCCGGACTTATAATAGTAAAAGGCGATGCGAGTATATTCACTTGTGACTGATTTTGATACAGGCTTTTTTTCCATATAATTTACCTTTATTACAGTTTGATTGAATAGCCACATGATACATATGCTCAAGATATGTGACAAATGTATCGTGCGTATTGATTATAGGTGTTTAGGGCATAAAAGTCAATAGTGTATGAAACAAGCTGAAAAAAGACAAAAAAATACACCGAATAAATTCGGTGTATTTCGATGCAACATAACATTGCTGGTGCGAACCCATATAAGGGGCTTAAAAAAATGTGCACATAAAAAAAGACATCGGAACTTAATCCGATGTCTAATTGAGTGCAGCCTAAGGCTGCTGGGGTGGATAGTGGGGCTCGAACCCACGACCTTCGGGACCACAACCCGACACTCTAACCAACTGAGCCATACCCACCATAATAACTTTCAGTGCATGAAATATCATACCACAATAATTGAAAAGTGTCAATCAAAAACAGAAACAAATTTAGTATTTTTTAAAATAATTTGATGTATTTATTATATAGTGTGAAAGTTTTTCTTGCAAGCGCCCGCAAATTAATATACTTGTATGCACACTTGACTTATTATTTGCTTGACTATATAATCATCTGAAGAGTGACTTTAGAGATAAGGTTTTTGCAATGATGTGAAAACCTTGTTTTTTTGTGGATATATAACTTGGGGCTTGAAAAGGGAGATAGCAAAAATGTCGTTACCATCGCACGAAGTATCGAAAAAAACCCAGGGCTTGGCTATGGCAGGCCTTATTTTAGTGACCATTATATGGGGCTGGGGCTTTATATTTCAAAAATTTGCCGTGAGCGCAGGCATGTCTTCGGTTGCGGTTACTTTTGGTAGGAGTGCTTTGGCCACACTGGTACTATCGGCGATATTTTTTAAGACTATAAAAAAAGAATATAAAAAAGGTCAGTGGAAAATAGGCGTGGTGCTGGGCTTTTTGTTGGCCGGAGGAAATTTACTGCAAAGCTACGGAATAGAGTTTACAACACCCGGAAAGTCGGCGTTTATCACCAGTAGTTATGTTATATGGGTGCCTGTTTTGTATTGGATACTCACACGTAAAAAAATGTATATATCGGTAGTGGTGGCGTGCGTGCTTAGCCTTGTCGGTATCGGGATTTTATCACTTGATTTTTCCGAAGGTCTTTCAATGAACTACGGGGATGTTATCACGCTTATTTCATCTTTGTTTTTTGCGATGCAGATAGTTGTGATTGGAAAATATGCTACACACATGCATCCGATAGTGATGGCGGTGCTTCAATGTGCGTTTTCAGGCATTTTTGCCATGATGCTTTTTGTGGGAACAGGCGAGTCGTTTACGGTGTATTTAAGCACGGATGCACTGATTGCCATAGGATATTTGGGTATTGTATCCACCGGCATAGGATTTACTGTTCAGGTGATAGGGCAAAAGTATATCTCCAGCGCAAAAGCCGGGGTGGTGCTGTCGTGCGAGTCGTTGTTTGGGGCGGTGTTCTCGGTGATGGTGGGGTATGATGTGCTTAGCCTTAGAATATTATTAGGCGGCGCAATTGTTTTTATAGCGGTGATTTTGCCGGATGTTTATGTATATTGGAAACTGAAAAACAGCCAAAAACATGAAGCATAGTATTTGACACGACACATGAAAGCCTCTTTTGTGCATTTGCATAAAAGAGGCTTTTTAGTACTATGGTAATACAATATAATGTGGTATACTAAAAGTAATAAAAACCCAAGAGATACAGTATTAAATTCAAGAAGAGGAAAATCATGGAAAAACTTTTGATTTATAATGCGGTGGTTGCTACTTCTGCGCAGGTGTTTCATGGTGCTGTGTTGGCGGAAGATGGGAAAATAGCAAAAATATATGACGAAAACGCAGCCTTGCCGGCCGATGCAAAGGAAATAGACGCAAAGGGTAAATACTTGTTGCCCGGTGGGGTGGATGTGCATACACATTTTGATTTGGATGTAGGCACAACACGTGCCTCGGATGATTTTTATACAGGAAGTGTGGCGGCGGCATGCGGCGGAACCACTACCATTGTGGATCATATGGCGTTCGGGCCAAAAGGTGTGCCGCTTACCCACCAGCCAAAAGTATATGAAACGCTGGCAAAAGATAGTGTTATCGACTATGGGTTTCACGGGGTGGTTCAGCATGTCGATGAAGACGTGATAAAAGACATGGAAACGCTGAAAAACATGGGGATAACCAGCCTGAAACTGTATATGACATATGATTATGGGCTGGTCGATGCAGATATTTTGCAGGTGCTGAACAGAGCAAAAGAGCTGGACATGGTGGTGTGCGCTCATTGTGAAAACGATGCGGCTATTGCGGCGTTGCGCAAGAAGTTTGTGAAGGAAGGAAAAACCCAGCCGCGATATCATGCGCTTAGTAGGCCGCCACAAACCGAGGCCGAGGCCGCGTTCAGGCTGATGACGCTATCGCAAATATCAAAAGCTAAGATATATATCGTGCACCTTTCGTCAAGAGAAGGGCTTTTTGTAATTGATACCATGAAGCAGTGGGGCGGTGACAATGTTCTTGTCGAGACATGCCCGCAGTACTTGGTTTTAGACGATGAACTGTATCAAGATGATAGCGAAGGCCTAAAGTATATAATGAGTCCACCGCTGAGGAAAAAAGCAGATATGGAGGCGCTATGGCAGGCGCTGGCAAACGCAAGGATACAAACAGTGGGAACAGATCATTGCCCGTTTTTCTTTGAAACCCAAAAACAAACAGGTGCGAATGATTTCACAAAATGCCCAAACGGTGCACCCGGGGTTGAGCTACGTATGCCTTTACTGTTCTCAGAAGGCGTGATGAAAAAGCGATTAAGTCTTGAAAGAGTGGTACAAGTAGCGTGTAGTAACCCAGCGCAAATTTTTGGTATAGCCATGCAAAAAGGTGATATTAAAGTAGGCCTAGACGCAGATTTTGTGTTGTTTGATCCGGAACATAACGTGAAAATAACGAAGTCGATGCTTCATGAAAATGTGGACTATACACCGTATGAAGGCATAGAGCTTACAGGATATCCCGTGATGACAATATCACGTGGTGAAATTATTGCGCAAGATGGGAAGTGTATGGCGAAAAAAGGCAGAGGGAACTATCTACACCGAATTTAGGCCGGCGATAACATACCTCTTTCTGCGTCACCCGTAAAATGTTTGTTCGGTTACATACAAACAGTATGCGCCCTCACACCATTTTTTGGTTCCTTGAAATAGGCACGTTCTCACCGCCTAAATTTTCACGGCCGGCGATAACATACCTCTTTCTGCGTCACCCGTAAAATGTTTGTTCGGTTACATACAAACAGTATGCGCCCTCACACCATTTTTTGGTTCCTTGAAATAGGCACGTTCTCACCGCCTAAATTTTCACGGCCGGCGATAACATACCTCTTTCTGCGTCACCCGTAAAATGTTTGTTCGGTTACATACAAACAGTATGCGCCCTCACACCATTTTTTGGTTCCTTGAAATAGGCACGTTCTCACCGCCTAAATTTTCACGGCCGGCGATAACATACCTCTTTCTGCGTCACCCGTAAAATGTTTGTTCGGTTACATACAAACAGTATGCATCTTTGCATCATAAAAAACACCGCAAGCTGTGTTGGCTTGCGGTGTTTTTATAAGTGTATAAATGCTCGAAGCTCGAAAACTAGTATGAATCTGTTCTTTGGTTTTGTGCTTTCTTTTTGCGTTTATCTTCGTACATTCTAGCATCAGCCAAAGCAAGAAGCTCGGTGACATTATCGGCATCTATAGGATAAATAGAGTATCCGATACTGACAGTTGCAGGTAAATGGACTTTATTGATGATAAAAGGTTGCGAGGTGGATGATTCCAGCCTGTTAAGGAAACCCAGGGCCTCTTCTTTACCTGAAATGTTTTTTAGAATAATGGCGAACTCATCTCCACCTATGCGCATCAGTAAATCTTTACTACGGGTGATGCGTTTGGCACGTTTTGCGAATGAAATTAGTAGCTGGTCGCCAATTTCGTGACCATACGTGTCATTCACTTGCTTGAAATAGTTGAGATCCATGTAGTAGACAGCAAATGGTGAAGTGGAGTCGTTAGTGGAATTTATGAAATCATATAATTTTTTACGGTTGTAAACACCGGTGAGAGGATCTACATATACCTCTTTTTGAAGTTTATGCAGCTCGCGTTCTTTTCTTATGCGATATATATAAATAATGAAACTGATGGATATAAAAGCTAAAAATGTGCTGATAATACTAATTATATTGAATAGGCTTTGATCGATGTGCACACCCAGTTGCCACATACCGTTGGATAAAGGGATATCTACATAAGTAGCGGCGTCGGCATTAAAACTCTCTGAAGCGGCAATGATGTTTTTTTCAAGGCCATTCACTGTTGCGCTTAGCTCGTAACTTGCGTTTAAATCGCCTATTGAAGATAAGTTAAGTGTTTGCAGTAAATCGGGTGCATCCCATACTATGCCAATCATTCCCCAAAACTCTTCATTGCCGTTTTCATCCGGTATAAACACGGCTTTTCTGCTGATAAGGCCTATTCCACCTTGGGTAAGCTCGTAAGGTCCGTTCAGTGTGGTTTCTCGTGTTTCCAAGGCGATTTCAGCCTCTGCTTTCCTGTCAGACATTGCAAAAACATTGTCGCCGATAGCGTCTTCGTTACCTTCCAAAGGATAGATATACTCTACAATACCATCGGGCAAGATGGTAATAGCCCGAACACGCTGATACTGAGTAAGTGGCTCCATCAAAACGTCCATCTGAGCGTTTGTCAAGTTTGCGTCTTCCATTTTGATGGTGGCCTCTACAACATCGATGCTAAGATATGTGATTTCAAACATACCCTCGATTCGAGCAGAATAAGAGTCCAAAAGAGCCTGTGTTTCAGCTAAACGAGTGTTGCGGTAGCTGGTAGTTAAAAGTATGGTGATGACAATGCTTAACACAAGCGATAAAACTAAAAAGGTTTTAGGATTTTTAATAATATTTCTCATAAAAGTTTCCTTATATCAGACAGTCGATGTGTTAATATTACGAAACTGAACGAAAATGGCAAGTGATAATGCGGTTGTTTTCCACAGCGTCGATGGTAATGTGCATGTGCTTGTACTCAAAAGTATCTCCCGGAGAAGGTATGCGATGAAGCTGTTCCATAATCCAGCCGTTTACCGTGCTGGACTGTGCCTCGCCGTCTAAACTAAGGGTTTCAAACACACGATCGATGTCGGCACTGCCGGAAATCTGCCATACATTTTCTTCGATGGGATGTATTTCTTCCACAATCTCATCATGCTCGTCCCAAATTTCACCCACCAGCTCTTCTAAAATATCTTCCATCGTTAAAACGCCACGGATGCCACCATGCTCGCCTGCAACAACAGCGAAATGGCTTTTTTCACGCTGTAGGGTGGTTAAAACATCATTGATCTTTGCGTATGCCGTCACAAAAACAACAGGCGTCATTCTTTCTTCGATAGCGTTGATGTTTTTTACAGCGGCCTCGAAAAAGTCACGAAGATGAATTATACCGATGATGTTATCCACCGAGCCTTCATACACGGGCAGTCGGGTGTATCCCGATGATAGAAATATGTCGGTGGCTTCTTGGATGGATGCGCCGGTTGGGATGCCGACTACATCTACACGAGGAGTCAAGATATCGCTAACTCTACTATCGCCAAACTCCATTACGTTACGAATAAGGTCTTTGTCGCCTTGTTCTATGGCGCCTTCCTGCTGGGCCTCGTCCACCATACTCATCAGCTCTTCTTCGGTGATGGTGGGCGCTTTGCTGAAACGAAAAATTTTGGATAAAAGCACTTTCCAATATGAAAAAATAAAGTTTAGTGGCCTTAATATAACAGTGCATATTTTCAGCGCAGGTGCAGAGAATAGTGCAAAACTTTCAGGTGCTTCACTGGCTAAGGT
Source organism: uncultured Oscillospiraceae bacterium (assembly GCA_964370165.1). GTDB lineage: Bacteria > Bacillota > Clostridia > Oscillospirales > Ruminococcaceae > JAAYCI01. The sequence continues at coordinate 26,705 of CAYJIG010000015.1, read as the reverse complement.
TTTTGGTGATATTTCGCCAAAAATGAGCACAACTACCGTCATCACCACGGTGGATACCGTGGGGCCCAGCGTGCCTCCAAGCAAGCTGACAAACAAAACGGTGGATATCGATGTTGCGGCAATATTTACAATATTATTACCCACAAGTATGGTCGATAAAAGAGTGCTGTAGTTGTTTGATAACTTAAGGGCAAGCTCGGCGCGTTTGTTGCCACCGGCGGCCATGTTTTTTAGGCGTATGCGGTTCACTGCGGAAAATGCAGTCTCGGTGGCAGAGAAATAAGATGAAGCTAAAACTAAAATAACCAAAATACCTACGGTAGATAGAACATCGGTGTCCATGAAAGGATACTCCTTTTAAATAATTTCTGATTTTTTGCATATAAGTAGTTATATTATAGCATTTTTAAAAGAAAGATACCATATATAATAAAAGAATTATCTATTGAGAAAAAGTGCTGAATAGTGATATACTTAATATATTGATTTCCGAGTGCGAAAAAAGAAGAATAAGCTTATAAATATACACAAAAAGTGTTATTTTAATTGTGTCATAAAACACGGTACAGGAGGACATTAGATGTCTATCACAGGAAAAAAGGTGATTTACACTGTTATTACCAATCGGTACGATCATTTGTTTCCATCGCTGACAAAGCAAGATGGATGGGACATGATCTGCTTTACCGACGATGAAAGCCTGACAGGTGAAGGATGGCAGGTGCGGCCTATTCCGCAGTTCATACAAAATCAGGCCGATGGAGACCCTGTGAAAACAGCAAGGCTGGTGAAGCTGTTGCCGCATTTGTTTTTAGAGGAATATGACTACAGCCTTTATTTGGACGCAAACCGCTTATTGTCACAAAAAGCGGATGTGTTTACGGGTGACTGTGAAGATGACATTGTGTGTCTTGGCTCGATGCATGTGGATGCGTATGCGGCGGTGGAAAAGCTGTTTTTTGAAGAAGAGGTAAAACAAGAAGATGCCGAACTGATGTTTTCACAGCCGAAACCGCTGGAAGACTGGCAGAAAAACATGATAGAGGGTTTGGTGGCACAGTGGCAGAAAGACGGCCTGCCGGAATATAGCGGCTGTCCGGGTACGGCAGTGATGGGTAGGTGTCACAACCGGCCATCGGTCATACAGGTGATGGAAAGCTGGGCAGAACACGTGCAAAATGGCCTGATAATTGACGAGATTGCGTTTCCGCATGCATGCCACAAGCATGGAATGAAGTGGACAGAACGCCTGCAACAACTGCGACGTGAAGAAGAGACATTTTCAAAAGCCGAGTGGTTTGCCATGGTGATGCAACATGTGCGTATAGGCGACGATACAGAAGAGTTTGAAAAAACTGTATACGAGAAAAACCCACCTCCTCCGGGTGGGGAATATGACGGATATCCATTTATGCTGACCATTGGTGTTCCTGTGTCGAATCAAATAGGAACCATCAGAAGGTGCCTTGAAGGAATCAAGCCTATATTAGACGCTGTACCGTCGGAGCTTTTAGTGGTGGATACCGGAAGCAGCGACGGCACGGTGGAAGTGTGTGAAGAGTTTGGTGCGCGCGTGGTGAAGTTTCCGTGGATAAACCACATGTCTGCGGCCAGAAACACAGGCGTTAAAGCGGCAAAAGGCTGCTGGTTTATGTCTATCGATGATGATGAGTGGTTTGAAGATACATCGACTATCATTCATTTTTTTAATTCAGGTGACTATAAAAAATACAACATGGCTATGTATAACCAGCGGAATTTCAAGAACAAAAACATGACGAGTTACAGCCAGCATCCTACTCCACGTATGGGTAAAATGACACCCGGCCTTCATTTTGAGGGTCGAATTCATGATGCCTTGATACAAGAAGGAAAAGTAAAACGAGTATATCTTGAAGCAGTGGCAAATCATCTGGGTTTTGCCAACGATGACATAGATGCACTGCGGGAAAAATCAAAGCGCAATGTGCGTATACTAAAAAAAGAAGTGGCATACTATCCGGAAAACTTGCGGTTTGCAAACCAAATGGTAAAGGAATATATAGCGTCTGATCGTTCAAACGACTCTATTCGTATGACGTTTTGGATTATGTCGCTGGAAAAAAATCAAGGGCACAGCTTTAACTGGAACTGGGTAAATATAAATAAAGCACGCACTTTTTGCACCATGGTTGCCTTGGGCGATGACGGCACGCAGGCTATTGATTTTTATCAGAAATTTTTAGATTTGGAAGAATATAACGAGCTGGATAAGTGCTTGATATTGAGTGCGTTGGTTGTGGTGCATGCAAGAAACGCCGAGTGTGAAGTGAAGAATTACCAAAAAGCTATAGACTATGCGCAAGAATATTTTAAAGTGAGGAAAAAATTCTTGTCGCTGAAGCCCGGTGTGCGTGACTTGCAGTTTGTAACCATCGGTGAAGACAGCGTAAAAGACGAGAAAGTGACCGCCGTGGCAAATCAGCTGATGGCGAACGGCGCTCATATAAAAAAGACAAAAGTGGTGGATAGCTTTATTTTAAGCAAAGAAATGATGGCGTTTTTCTGTGACGATGAAAACCAAGACTACCGCACGTCGGTGATGGAATATCTGCTGGAGATGAAAAAAACCGATGTTATGAGCAAGGTGCTTTTGCACTTTGAAAAGAAAAACGGCGGGCAAGGTATGGGTTATTTATATGCGATGATATGCGAAAAAATAGATGATGAAACTGTCTCGGAGTTTGAAGAAGTATTAAGAAAAACAGCGCAGAATAACAAAGAGTTTTTAGCCATGTTAAGCTTGATGAAAGCAGATAAAGCGTGCAAGGAAACCGAAGAGATGTATAAAAAAGCGATAGAGTATGTGAAAGGTGAGCTGTTTTTGCCGGGGAATTATTTCCGTGGCAGGCTGCTACATGAAGCTTTGAGGCTAGGGCTGTGCGTGGATGATGCGTTTAGTTTGCTGGATCGCTCTTCGATGGACTATGTTTTGAATGCCATGCAAGAAAAGAAAACATGGCGGCCGAAACTGTGTGGTAACTTGCTGGGATATGTGGATGAAATAAACACAGAGAAATCATTTTTGCATAAATATTTAAAAGCAAAGCTTTGCGAAGTGATGTTTAGAGAAAAAGAAATGGACCGTGAGCTGAATGCCCAGGAATATTTAGATGAATTTGAAACATATGTAAAAAACACCGGTGTATGGCAAGAGGAATATTTTAACAGTCAAATACTTCAAGGCGAGGATGCCGTGTATTTGCCGGCTAAAATGAGGGCGGTGGCCGCGGCGAATAAGGCGTTTGACTGCGTAAAGGCCGGCGCGCCTACCGACGCGATGAAATCGCTGAAAATTGTGGTGGCACAAGAGCCGTCGTTCAAGCATGCAGTGGCGATTTTGAACGACAAACTGATGAAAGATACAAAGCAAGAACTGAGCCGGCAAAGTGAGATGGAAATGCTGCTTAGCGGCATAAAGCCGAAGCTGAAGCAGATGCTGGCCGATGGTCAAATAGCGCAGCTTAGGGCAATGATAGTTCAGCTGGAGGCTATTGCGCCAAACGATGAAGATATTTTAGAGATAAAGGCCCGGCTGAGCTTGTCACCGCCCAGTTGATGTTGTGGATTCAAATAAAAAGTTTGCTGTGTTTTTGCTAAAATTAAGTCGATTATTATATTTAAAGGAGTAACCTATGCAAGACTTGATTTTTCCGTTTGTTCTAACAGCTTTTGCAGGACTGTCTACCGGCATAGGTAGCTGTATTGCGTTTTTTGCCAAGGGTACAAACAAGAAGTTTTTGTCAATAAGCTTAGGGTTTTCCGGCGGTGTGATGATTTATGTGTCTATGATAGACATTTTCCCAAAGGCGCAAGAGTCGCTGTCTATGGTACATGGCGAAAAAATGGGTCTGTTGTTTACCATGCTTGCCTTTTTTGGTGGCATTTTACTTATTGCCGTTATCGACAAGCTGATTCCGGACAGCGCTAATCCACACGAGGTAAAATGCATGGAGGACGACGAGGATTGCAAAAAAAACATGGGGCTGATGCGCACAGGTGTTTTCACAGCACTGGCTATTGCTATACACAACTTCCCGGAAGGCCTTGCTACATTTGTAGCAGCGGTGCATGACCCCAGCATAGCGATACCTATAGTGGTGGCTATTGCCATCCACAACATACCGGAGGGCATTGCTGTTTCAGTGCCGATATATCAAGCTACCGGCAGCCGTAAAAAAGCGTTTTTCTACTCGTTTATTTCAGGCTTGGCCGAGCCACTGGGTGCACTTATAGGGTATATGATTTTAATGCCGTTTATGAGCGACACAGTGTATGGCGTGCTTTTTGCCATGGTGGCGGGCATCATGGTGTTTATTTCTATAGACGAGCTACTTCCATCGGCCAGGGAGTATGGGTATCACCATTTGTCAATATACGGCTTGGTGGCTGGGATGATGGTGATGGGTGTCAGCTTGTTTTTGTTTGTGTAGATTTTTTCAGCGATATAAAGAAAAGTATAATCACAGCCAAGAAAACAATGACTTCCGCTACAATAACACCGTGCCAGATACCCTCTATTCCAAACAAAAACGGCGTAAGAATGATGAATGCACTGTTGCAGATAAAACTGCGCAGGCAAGCGATGATTAACGAATAAAGCGTTTTTTTAGCGGCCAAGGTGTAGCTGGTGTATACAATATTGATTGAAGCGAAAATGAACGAAATACCGTATATGCTCATGCATTGGTATGCCAAATCGACAATGTCTTTTTCGCCGGTGAATATCATAATAATATACCTGCCGGCTAAAAGCATCACGATATAAATACCCACTGCGCAGATGGTGCTCAGAAAAAGGCCACGCTGTAAAAAATACTTTTCGTTTTCTTTGTTTTTTTGGCCGACACTGTAGCTGATAAGGGGCTGGATGCCTTGAGAAACACCGGTGAAAAGTGATAACGTGATGACTACGATATACGAAACTATGGCAAACGCCGACACTCCGATATCGCCAAAATAATGTGCGATGACAAGGTTGTAGCATAGTATGGTGACGGGTTGCGACATTTGGGTTATAAACTCCGGCAGGCCTACTTTAATGATTTGTGTGAGTAGTGATATTTTGAAATGTGGCAGGCGAATTCGCAAAACACCACGCTTTTTGAAAAAGTGGGAAAACAGGATGATGCATGCAACTACTTGCCCTAAACCGGAAGCGATGGCGGCGCCTTTTATGCCCATTTGCAAAGGAAATATAAAAAGCCAATCTAAAAAAACATTACAAAGAGCGCCGGCGATCATACCCCAAAACGCAAGGATGGGGTCATGGTCATTTTTTACGAATATGGACAAAACAACACTGAGACAGAAAAACACACCAAACAAAACATAAAATGTGAGGTAGGTGGAGGCGTATTCGGCCAGTGTTTCGCTGGCACCTAACAGCACCACGATTTCATCTGCAAACAAAAGGGCCAATATCAGCATGAACAAAGCGAAAAATAAAACAGAAAATAGAGTGACGGCAAACGTGTTACCAGCGTCTTTATACTTTTTTTTCGCCGAAATAAATAGAGCATAAAGTGGCGCCGCCCATGGTAAGCATCATGGTGATAGCCGTTAAAATTGCCACAAACGGCCACGCGATGTTTACAGCTGCAAGGGCGTTTGCACCCACGCCACGGCCAACAAAAATACCGTCCACAACGACATACAAGGCAGTAACCAAGCATGCACCGATGGACGGAATAACATATTGAAGAAAGCTTTTTTTAGTAAGCATATTATGAAACCTATTTCGTTGTGAATTGTCAAAACAGAAGTTATAAGAAATGGCTAAAAACGTGTATTACCCGAGAATATCATAAAAACAAAAAAATGTCTATGATAAAAGAAATAACCCACACATATGTGTGGGTTATTTAAAGGGTGTATCTTTGGCGTTGAGGAGGAATTGTATAGTAAAAGGTGGGTTGCGGCGCCCGTCCTTTTACTGATCTTAGTATACCTGTTTTTTGCGTATAAATTATGATATAATTATAAAAAGCATGTGTTTAGAAAGTGTTCAAAATGTTAAAATCAGTATGGTTAGTTAATTCGAATTATGCAAAGTGAAATTTGGATTTTGAATTACAGATATATAATCGTAAAAAAATACTGTGTTTGCATGGACAAAAGAGGAAAAAAATAGTAGAATATATAGGTCAGAAAGAAAGTTTATCAAAATTAAATATAGTAAAAACAAATAATGGTAGGAGCGAAAATAGTTTTATGGATATGAAAGCATTGTTATTAGATAAAATCGGAAGAAAAGATATTGTTTGCGGTGTAGTGGGTCTTGGATATGTGGGTTTGCCGCTAGCCGTGGAAAAAGCTAAAGCCGGTTTTAAAACAATTGGGTTTGATATTGCGCCGGAACGTGTGGATATGGTGAACAACAAAGTGAACTATATCGGCGATGTGGTGGACGACGAGTTGTCGGAAATCATCGACGGTGGCAAACTAAGCGCTACTACAGATTTTGAAAAAGTAGGCAAGGCTGACTTTATTGCTATTTGCGTTCCAACACCACTTGATGAACACCAGCAACCGGACATCAGCTATGTGCGCTCATCTACCGAACAAATTGCAAAATACTTGACGCCAAATACCATGGTGGTACTGGAAAGCACCACATATCCCGGCACAACAGAAGAGCTTATTCGTCCTATCTTGGAAAAAGGCAGTGGGCTGGTTTGTGGCAAAGACTTTTATCTGGGCTTTTCACCCGAGCGTGTAGACCCGGGCAATGTTTTCTTTAAAACAAAAAACACACCTAAAGTGGTGGGCGCCATAGGCAAAGACGCCACCGAGGTTATAGCGGCGATGTATCGTTCTGTGCTGGAAAGTGACGTGTTTGAAGCGTCTTGCCCGGCCGTTGCCGAGATGGAAAAAATCCTTGAAAACACATACCGCAACATAAACATAGGCCTGGTGAACGAGTTGGCGCAGCTGTGCCACAAAATGGGCATTGATATTTGGGAAGTTATTGACGCCGCCAAAACAAAACCGTATGGTTTTCAGGCGTTTTATCCCGGCCCCGGCCTTGGCGGTCACTGCATTCCGCTGGATCCTTACTATCTTTCGTGGAAAGCAAGAGAATATGGCTTTCACACCAGCATGATTGAGTCCAGCATGATGATAAACGACCGTATGCCGGAATATTGTGTGGACAGAGCGCTGAAACTTTTGAACAAGCAAAAGAAAGCGCTTAACGGCGCCAATGTGCTACTGCTTGGCGTTGCGTATAAGCAGGATATTGACGACTACAGGGAAAGCCCCGCCGTGGCCGTGATGGAGATTTTAAAAGAATATGGCGCAAACGTGGAGTTTTATGACCCGTTTATTCCGAAGTTTGAAGTGGTGCGTGGAAAGTGGTATGAGGGCCTTAGCGAGCTTACAGAAAAACGTGTGCAGGAAGCGGATATTGTTATTGTCACCACCGGCCACACATGTGTAGACTATAAAATGGTGCAAAAAAATGCGAAGTCTGTTTTCGACACTAAAAATGTAATGCGCCAAAAAGACGCAATGGGTGACAATGTGGAGGTACTGTAAAAATGAAATTTGCGCTGATAGGCTGCGGACGTATTTCTACAAATCATGTGAAAGCCGCTGTGCAAAATAATCTTGATATTGTGGCTGTTTGTGATGTAGTGCCTTCGCATATGGAAGACGTTTTGGCAAAGCACGACTTGCAAAACGACGCAAGCATCAAAAGATATGCCGATTATAAAGAACTGATAGAAAACGAAAAACCCGAGCTTGTGGCGATAGCCACCGAAAGCGGCTCGCATGCCGAGATAGCCTTGGCTTGCATCGACGCCGGCATAGCGGTGATTATTGAAAAGCCAATGGCGATGAGCCTGGAAGATGCGGATGAAATCATTCGCCGTAGCGAAGAAAAAGGCGTGGTAGTGTCTGCGTGCCATCAAAACAGGTTCAACGTTGCAGTGCAGGAAATGCGCGGCGCAATAGAAGAAGGCCGGTTTGGAAAGCTCTCGCATGGCTCCATTCATGTGCGCTGGAACCGTGGCACTCACTACTACGAGCAGGCGCCTTGGCGCGGCACTTGGGCCGAAGACGGCGGCGCACTGATGAACCAGTGTATCCATGGTATCGACTTGCTTCGCTGGATGATGGGCGACGAGATTGTTTCAGTGTATGGAGCTACCCGTCAGCGTTTTCATGATTATTTGGAAGCAGAAGATGTGGGACTTGCTGTGGTGCAGTTTAAAAACGGTGCACTTGGAACTATTGAAGGCACCACAAACGTGTATCCACAAAACTTGGAAGAAACATTGTATATTTTTGGCGAAAACGGAACAGTAAAACTGGGCGGCCGCAGCTGCAACGAAGTAGATGTGTGGCAGTTTGCCGATGGTCAAAGTGAAGACGAGGCAAAGCAAGGCCTTACTGAAGAAGTGGAAAACGTGTATGGAAATGGACACACCAGCCTGTATGCCGATGTGATAGAGGCAGTGCAACAAAAAAGAGCACCATATGTTGATGCGAAAGCAGGCAAGCGTGCGCTGGAGCTGGTTTTGGCGGTGTATAAAAGCCAAAAACTGGGCCAAAGTGTATCTTTACCGCTGGATTCATTCTCTACCATGGACATGGTAGGGGAGTTTGACTGATTGTCATTAAAACAATGAAGGCGGATAGCAGTGAAAACAGCATGTCACATTCACACCGCTTTCGGCGTGGATGTGATATTTGCTTTATTGGGAGTTAGGAGCGTTTTATGGAAAAGGACTTTTTTGCTCATGAGAGCTGTTACATAGACGACGGTGCAAAAATTGGCAAAGAAACAAAAATTTGGCATTTTTCGCATATTCAGCCGGGCGCAGTGATTGGCGAGGGCTGTACATTGGGCCAAAATGTAAATGTCAGTGGCGGATCCAGCATAGGAAACGGCGTGAAAATCCAAAACAATGTATCAATTTACAGTGGTGTCACATTGGAAGATTATGTCTTTTGTGGGCCGTCTATGGTTTTTACAAACGACGCTACACCACGCTCGAAATACCCAAAACACGGCGCATATTTAGAAACGCTGGTGAAAGAGGGTGCTTCCATTGGAGCAAACGCTACCATAGTATGCGGGCACACAATTGGCAGATGGGCGTTTGTGGCGGCGGGCGCCGTTGTGACAAAAAACGTGAAAGACTACGCCGTGATGGCAGGCGTTCCGGCAAAGCAGATTGGCTGGGTATGCGAATGTGGAAATTTGCTGAAAGATGGTTTAAGCTGCACACAATGCGAGCGTACATACAAAGAAACAGAAAATGGACTTATAGAAGTTTTGGGAGAATAATATGGAATTTCGTGACTTGAAAAAACAATACAGTATGTTTAAGCCTCAGATGGATGCGGCACTTGCAAGTGCGGTGACAGAGGCGAGGTTTATCTCCGGGCCACAGGTACGCAGCTTTGAAGAAAGAATGCAAGAGTATACCGGCAGAAAACATTGCATCAGCTGTGCAAACGGAACAGATGCGTTGGTCATCATGCTGAAAGCATGGGGTATCGGACCGGGCGATGCTGTGTTTGTGCCGGACTTTACATTTTTTGCCACGGCGGAATGTGTGGCGGTAGTAGGTGCGACACCTATTTTTGTGGACGTGTGCAACGACACATTCAACATTGACGTGAATAGCCTGAAAGAAGCCGTGACAGCGGTGAAAAAGCAAGGCGAGCTTTCACCCAAAGCTATCATACCGGTGGATTTGTTTGGCCTTCCTGCCGATTATGACGGTATTATGGAAATCGCTAAAGAGCACGGCCTGCGTGTGCTGGAAGATGCGGCGCAAGGCTTTGGCGGTATGATGAACGATAAAAAAGCGTGTGGGTTTGGCGATGCCGCCACCACCAGCTTTTTCCCTGCAAAACCGCTGGGATGCTATGGTGACGGTGGTGCGATTTTCACCGATGATGACGATGAAGCGGCACTTTTACGTTCTTTGTGCGTGCATGGCAAAGGCGCAGGCGGAAAATATGACAACGTTCGAATAGGTTACAACTCTCGGCTGGATACCTTGCAAGCGGCGATATTGCATGTGAAGATGGATGTGTTTGACGCCGAGGTAAAGGCTGTGAACAATGTGGCATGCGAGTATACTCGGCTTTTGAAAGATGTGGTGAAAACACCTATTATCCCGGCAGGATATTATTCGTCCTGGGCGCAATACACCATTTGTCTTGATAGCGAAGAGCAAAGAAATTCACTTGCGGAGTACCTGAAAGAAAAAGGAATTCCCACCATGGTGTACTACATGAAAACCATGCGTGAGCAAACGGCGTTTGATAGTGTGCGTGATATGCAGGTGGTAAGCTCGCCGGTTGCCGAAAAACTGTGCCGCACGGTGCTTTCTTTGCCGATGCATCCGTATTTGGAAGAAAGCGAAATAAAAGCTATTGCAAATGCAGTTAAAGAGGGCTTGTTAGCCAAACCAATATAATCCGAATCCGCCTATTTTTGGTAAATTTATGCGTGATACTGCGTTATCCTCACTTGCAATACAAAAAGTATTACGCGCTCGTCTGCCTTGTCTCACACAAAATTTACTAAAAATAGGTCCTGCGGATTTTTTATACCGCCAAAAGTTCTAAAACAAGGAAGTGCGACGCCGTAAGGCTGCCGCCTTACAAGGCGCACTGACGAAGTTTTAGGGTTTTTGGCTAAATAAAAAACGGGTTCGTTTTATATTGGTTTGGCTAGCTTGACGCATTATGTAAAATGTAATATACTTTTTGTTTGGACATAGCAACAACTAATATTATTTGTGAAATATAGTGGCATCATGCAAAACTTATGAAAATGTTTATGTGATTTCACACAAAATGAAGGAGCTTATTATTATGCAGATGAAAGACAAATACACAAAAGCACTGGTCACAGGCGGTGCGGGGTTTATCGGTAGCCATTTGGTGGAAGAACTTTTGGCGGAAGGCCTTGATGTAGTGTCGATTGACAACTATTTTGGCGGTAAAAAAGAAAACTTGGCAGAGTTTCACGAAAAATATCCCGGCAAGCTGACAGAGCTGAACGTGGATGTTACCGACTATGACGCCTTGAAAAAAGTATACGAGCTGGGCATTGATATTGTGTATCATGAAGCTGCCAGCAAAAAGACTATTTGCATGCGTGATCCTCGCTTAGACCTTGAAATAAACGGCGCAGGTGCGTTTAATATTTTGGAGCTTGCACGTGACTACAAAGTAAAAAAAGTGGTGCATGCGTCCACAGGCAGTGTGTATGGCGAGGCTAGATACTTCCCACAAGATGAAGAGCATCCCTTGAATCCTACCAGCTACTACGGTGTATCGAAGCTGGCAGGTGAAAAATATGCACGCGCGTTTTGCGACTTGTATGACGTGAACACCACTATTTTAAGATATTTCCACGTGTATGGCACACGCCAGGAAAACAGCGACGTGGGCGGCGTGGTATCCATCTTTGGACGTCGTGTGTTTGACGGTTTGCCGCCTATTATTCATGGTGACGGCACCCAGCAACGCAGCTTTACCCACGTGAAAGACCTTGTGAATATCAACAAGCTGGTAGCCCTGCGTGACGATACCATGGGCGAGGCATACAACTGTGCTTCGGGCGTGAATGTTACTATTAGCGAGCTTGCCGACGCGGTGAAAAAATACTTTGGACGTGAAGACCTTGTGACAGAGCATGACGACTGGACAGTGGGCGACATCAAAGTGTTTGATGTATCCAACGAAAAAATCAGAAAACTTGGCCATGAGTTCAAATGGTCGTTTGAAGACGGGCTTGCCGACACACTTGGCTGGCTGAAAGAATATCTGGCTAAAAAACAAGGCTGATTTAAAACAGACTGAAACTTGATAGATAGTCATAGCACTATCCTACTGAACGTATGCAAAAGCGCCGTTTTTTATTATGGGCGCTTTTGCTTGTATCAGCACTAAAATATCAGAGCAAAGGAAACGACGATTATGTGTGGTATTTGTGGATTTGTGAACAGGCAAGGTGCTCCTGCTGATGTGGCAGTGGTAGAGAAGATGAACGATGCCATTCGTCATCGTGGTCCCGATGGTGAGGGTGTATATGTAAATGGCGCCGTAGCTTTAGGTCATCGCAGGCTATCCATTATTGATCTTTCAAACAATGCTCGCCAGCCGATGGTGAGCGAGAATGACAGATATGTGATAGTGTATAACGGCGAGATGTATAATTTCCGTGAACTGCGTAGCGAGCTTGCGGCAAAAGGATACAGAAGCCGCAGTACCGGCGACACCGAGGTGGTGCTTCATGCGTATATGGAATGGGGCGAGAAATGCCTGGATAAGTTTAACGGCATGTTTTCTTTGGCTATTTACGACACACAAAATCATACATTGTTTTGTGCACGTGACAGGTATGGAATAAAGCCGTTTTACTATGCGCAAATAGGCGAAACGTTTATTTTTGGCTCTGAACAAAAGGCGATTTTTGAGCATCCGGCGTTTCGTCATAATCTTGATTATGACGGTGTGCTGGAGTATTTTACCTTCCAAAACATATTGACAGACAGAACGTTTGAGTCGTCTGTGAAAAACCTGATGCCGGGACATTGCTTCACCGTGAAAATGGGAAGTACAGACGTTACACCGCGTAAATATTGGGATTTTCATTTTGAAGAAGAGGCTGATAGGGGCGAGAAAGCCTATACCGAAGAGCTTGATTTTCTTTTAGAGCAGGCGGTGAACCGTCAGCTGGTAAGTGATGCCGAGGTGGGATGCTTTTTGTCCGGCGGCATGGACTCCGGCTCCATCACGTGCATTGCCTCGCGCACATATCCGCACATAAAGACATTTACTTGCGGCTACGACATGGCCTCGGCCAACGATGCCGAAGCACATTTTGATGAGCGTCGCAAAACCGAGGTTATGGCGCGTGCTTTCCAAACAGAACACTACGAGATGGTGCTGCAGTACAGCGATATCGGCAGAGTGATTCCAAACGTGTGTTACCACAACGAAGAGCCACGTGTGGGCCAAACATATACAAACTACTATATTTCACGCCTTGCATCGAGGTTTGTGAAGGTGGCGTTCAGTGGCACCGGTGGCGACGAGCTGTTTGGTGGGTATCCGTGGCGATATTATCGTGGCATGAACGCCAAAAACTTTGACGAGTTTGCCGATGGGTACTATCTTTTCTGGCAAAGGCTTATCCCTACACGTCACTTGGCGGCAGCGTTTGCGCCCATCAGTGGGAAAACATCGGCAGACCCCAAAGAAATATTCAAAAACGTGTTTGCTCCACATCAAAACCCGCTTAAACGTCCCGAAGACTATATAAACCACAGTCTGTATTTTGAGGCGAAAACATTCTTACCCGGAATGCTGATGATAGAAGACAAGCTTACCATGGCGCACGGTTTGGAAGGCAGAGTTCCGATGCTGGACAACGACCTTGTGGCGTTTGGACAAAGATTGCCGGTGAAGTATAAGCTGACAGACCTTGAAGAAAACCTAAAACGTGTGCAGAATGATCCAAACATTAAACGTGAGAATTACTATCTGCGTACAAACCACGGCAAATATCTTTTGCGTAAAGCTATGGAAAAATATATCCCGAAAGATATTGACAGGGCAGACAAGCAAGGATTTTCGGCACCGGATGCATCGTGGTTCAGAAACGAGTGCAGGGAAATGGTGGACAGCGTGATACAAAACAAAGACGCACGCATTTGGGAAGTCTTGGACCCGAAAACAGTGCAGGGCCTGGTGGCAGAGCACATGGACGGCAGCCAAAACCGCAGACTGCTTATTTGGAGCTTGCTAAACTTCAACGAGCTGCTTAATACTTGGTTCTAAAAGAATGCAAAAAGGAAGTTGAAATGGAAAAGAACAGTGCTGTAAAACGTGTTAACAAAGCGGATTCATCTGTTTTCAAACTGAATATAAAAGACTTGGTAGCGTATAAAGACCTGATATACATGTTTGTGAAGCGGTATTATGCAACAATGTATAAACAAACGGTGCTAGGGCCTTTTTGGGTGGTGTTGAATCCACTGCTTACCTCGCTGATGTTTGCTGTGGTGTTTGGGAACATAGCAAATTTCTCGACAGGCGAGGTTCCGGGGTTTGTGTTTTATCTTGCAGGCAATACGCTGTGGATACTTTTTTCGTTTAACCTTACCACCATCGCCTCTACATTCACCACAAACCGTGATATATTCGGCAAGGTGTATTTTCCACGCATGACCATGCCGATTTCAGTTATAATATCAGGGTTTATCAACTATATTGTGCAGTTTTGCGTTTTTTTAGTGGTGTATTTGATATATTTGTTTTCCGGCAGTGCCATGAGCCCGTCTATATACCTTTTGTTTGTGCCACTCATTATTTTCTTGGTGGTGATTTTAGGCACAGGCGTGGGCCTGATTGTCACAGCGCTTACAACACGGTATAAAGACTTGCATATGCTGGTGGGCTTTGCCGTACAGCTGTGGATGTTTTTAACACCTATTATATACCCCATATCGGCGGTGGATGGCCTTGCAAAAACAGCCATAATGCTGAACCCGATGTCTTCGCTTTCGGAAGCATTTAGGTTTGCTTTCACCGGTGTGGGTGAGTGGGACTGGTTGTTTTTAGGTATCAGTACGTTTTTGTGCATACTCTCGCTGGTTGTGGGCGTGTTGTTGTTCAACCGTGCCGAGAAAACTTTTGTCGATACAGTGTAAAATTTAAAAGCGAAATCTGGACTATTAAAGCAATAGTATATATGTTATTTCTCGACTTTGTAAAAAGAGTAAAGCCGACGAAACCAAGAGGAAGTATATGGATAAAGATGTTGTAATAAAAGTGGATAATGTCACAAAGACATACCGTTTAGGCGCGCTAAACAGGGGCTCGTTCATAGCGGAATTCCAGGGGTTTATGGCGCGTATGCGCAGAAAAGAAGACCCCAACAAGATGATTGAAACTGAAATGCCTGACGGTGATGGCGTTTCTATGCAACAAGACGGCATCACTACGTTTAACGCGCTTGAAAATGTTAGCTTCGAGGTGAAAAAAGGCGAGGCTATCGGAATCATCGGGGCAAACGGCGCCGGCAAAAGCACGCTTTTGAAGATTATTTCCAGCATCACCACACCCACAAAAGGTAGCGTTACCACAACAGGACATATTGCCAGCATGCTGGAAGTGGGCACGGGTTTTCACCCCGACATGACCGGGCGTGAAAACATATACATGAACGGCGCCATACTGGGGATGCCTCGTGAGGCTATAGACGCCGTGGTGGATGATATAATAGAGTTTTCCGAGGTGGCCGAGTTTATAGACACGCCGGTAAAGCGGTATTCCAGCGGCATGTATGTGAAGCTGGCGTTTGCGGTGTCTTCGCATTTGAACAGCGACATATTGATTGTGGACGAGGTGCTGGCGGTTGGCGACGTGCGTTTTCAGGCAAAATGCATCCAAAAAATGAACCAGATTGTGAAAAGCGAGGCACGCACTGTGCTTTCTGTTAGTCATAACATGGACACGGTGCGCAGGCTGTGCACACGTGGTATTGTGCTGGACAGAGGCCGAATGGTGCTGGACGCGCCGGTAGACAAGGCTATTTCTTCGTACCTAAATGGACTGGGAAACTGGATAGAAAAAGAAAATATCGTGTTTGAATCGAAGTTCCCTATAGTGCAAAATACCGTTACCGAGCCTACAAAAAGCGGACATCTTGTCAAATGTGTTGCCATGGCGGTGCAGGGTGGTGGTGACGCTGTGTGCCGCTCGGGCGAAAAGATAGGTTTCTGCCTTACATGGAAGGAAGAAGGCGTGCCTACCGAATACAGGATGCGTCTTTCTGTGCGCAATAGCTTTAATGCAGGCATAGTGGGTATTTGTGTCTCGCAGCCATTCAAGGCAAAAAATATCGGCGGTCTCAACGAGACAAACTTCTCGCTGGATACCACCAACATTGTGCCGGGCGATTATTTTTTTGTTATTGAAATATACTGTAACGAGGACTTGAAAGCACAAACATACGAGTCGCCACAAAATATCACTGATAGGACATATTTCAAGGTGAGTGGATGGGATAATCCCACAACATGGTTTGATCGCAGCTGGAACAGTGTCCGCCTGGCAGACGCTACGGTGGATGATTAGCCCTGTGTTTAGTAATGTTTATTGCTTTGAATCGGGTTTTTCAGGTGGTGGAGTTTTACGAAAGCCGGCAAAGAAGCCCTGAGCACGTTTGTGGCCAAACACAGCGCCTAAAGGATATATAATTCGCCAATACCAGCCACTGGTGAAATACCATGGCATAGGCCCAAGCGGCCTGCGGAAAGTATAGCCCAGCTTATGCCAAAAATAGTGTGGCACGGCGGAGGTTTTCATTTGATCCAGCTGTATTTTTTCTTCCGAAAGAGCAAAAGTGCGCATTTTCATACGTGTCTTTTTTGAGAGGCCTTTTTGGAAAGAAAGATAAAACACATGCCGAAACCACTGGAGACGAGCTTTTATTACTTTTGGCGATGATGTGCGAGATAATGTCGGGCGTTCGTCTACCCGCCACTGATAAATGGGCACATCGCAAAAGGCAAACTTTGAAGTTGCATTTATCAGTTTTATGGTGATGTCGCCGTCTACTGCGCTGATATAGCGTGCATCTCCCAAGATGTTATAAGCGCGTAAAAAGTCTACTCGCATGGCTTTTGTCCAAAGTGCAAGAACCATGGACAGCGGCGTAAAAAACATTTTATCGTAAAAGTAGTCTCGGCGTTTGTCAAGACTTTCAGGCACAGGACCTTTGGGTAAGACAATGCCACTGGAGGATACTGCGCCGTCTTTTAAATACTGAAAGTTGCACACCAGCACATCGGGCGGCTCTTGTTGCGATTTTATAGCATCGTGCATTGTTCGTAGTGCGTTTTCGGCCAAGATGTCGTCATGATCGACGAAGTAAGCGTATTCGGCACACACTTGCTCAAGGCCGATGTTTGTGGAAGTAACCACACCGCTGTTTTGACGGTGTATCACACGAACACGACTGTCTGCCAAGGCGAAATCGTCGCAAACTTTGCCGCTGTCGTCGGTGCTACCGTCGTTTATTAAAATAAGCTCAAAATCAGAAAAAGACTGGCATAGGATACTGTCTACAGTAAGGCGCAAAAAGCTACCGGTATTGTATACAGGCATTACAATACCAAAAAAAGGTCTGTTTTCGTAAGTTTTTTCCATAAAGCGCCCTCCGCTTTTTGTTTACAGTATTTATTATAGCAAATTTCACAACGTTTTACATCTATGTTATGCGAAAGGACAATACATGAAATCTACCCGCCAAACAATATATTTAACTTTTGATATAGATTGGGCACATGATGAAGTGATTGCTCATATGCTTGATATTCTTGAAAAAGAAAAAGTACCTGCTACTATTTTTGTCACGCACGATACACCGCTTTTGGCAAGAATGCGTGCAAACCCAAACATCGAGCTGGGCGCACATCCTAACTTTATCCCGCTACAGCTTGGAAACAGTGACGTTTCGCTGTTTCAAGATTACGCTAAAAAAACCTTGCAAGTATACAGGGACTTATTGCCGGAAGCCACCACCGTACGTAGCCATGGGCTGGTGCAAAGCACGAGACTGCTTGATTTGATGACAGACATGGGATTTTTGCGGGAATCAAACCTGCTTATCACATTGCAAAGCGGGATGAATTTGCGTGCGTTTTATCACTGGACGGGAATATTGCGTGTGCCGTATTTTTGGGAAGATGACATTCATTGCGCCGAAATAGAGCGAAAATATTGGGATGGCTGGGATGTGGACCCGTTTTTGGATAATTCGTGCCTAAAAGTGTTTGATTTTCATCCCATACATTTATATCTAAATACCGACACAATGGAGCGGTATGAAAAAGCCCGTCCGTATTTTAATTGTCCTAAAAAACTACGCGAGATACAAAACAAAAATGCTCCGGGTGACAGAGATTTTTTAAAGAACTTAATTAAAGGAGCAAAAGAAAGAGACTATACGTTTGGACTTTTAAGAAATATATACCCCGACTGATAGAAATATATTACAGAGGTGAATGATATGCGAGTTGCCATAATAGGGCGTACCCAGCTTTTATACAAGACAGCCCAGATGTTTGCCCAAAGAGGACACGAAGTTGTTCTTATCGCCACATGCAAAGCGGCGCCGGAATATACTGTGAAGGCCGAGGATTTTAAGGCTTTGGCTGAAAGTTTAGGTGCTGTTTTTTTACAAGGCGCACATATTGACCAGCACAAAGAAGCTATAATAAACTGTAGGGCAGACATTGGTATTTCAATGAACTGGCCATATATTTTGGGTGAAGATATCACATCACTTTTTCCGTTTGGGATACTAAATGCGCATCCCGGAGACTTGCCAAGATATCGTGGCAATGCCTGCCCAAACTGGGCAATAATAAACGGGGAAGACCATGTAAGCCTGACGATACATAAAATGGCGCCGGGCGAGCTGGACAGTGGTGATATCATACTGAAAGGTAATATTCCGCTATCGCCACAAACTACTGTGGGCGAGGTGTATGACGCGCTGGAAGCCGGGATGCCGATGCTATACATGCAAGCGGCGGAAGGCCTTGCAAGCGGAAGTATTACACCGATAATGCAAAGCACTAACCCGGCAGATATCTTAAGAGGATATCCTCGTGTTTTGGCGGACAGTTATCTGGACTGGCGGCGTTCTTCTTCGGACTTAGAGCGGCTGGTGCGTGCTTCGGGTAGGCCGTTTTTTGGCGCATACACATATTATAAGAACAAAAAACTTGTGATATGGCAAGCGGCGGTGGGCAAGTTTTCGGTGCCGAGCCTTGCCACACCGGGGCAGGTTACGGATATATGCCGCCAAAGCGGTGCTGTTAGTGTTGCAACAGGCGATGGGTTTTTAACTATCTACGGTGTATCGTATGATGATGTGTATTATCAGCGGGCAGCAGACGTGGTAAGTAGCCTGCGTGCACGCCTTGGGATGATGGCAGAAGACGAGATTGCCGCGCTACATGCAGAGGTGGAAGATTTGAAAAAGCGCCTGCTGGCCCTTGAAGAAAAAAGTGAGAAAAGCTTTACGCTGTAAGGAGACATCATGCCTACTTTTACTGCAAACACATCCGCAGAGTGGATAGCAGATTTTAAAAAAGTGTATAAGCGCGCGCCAAAAATATTGCATGTGGGTAATATTGCGAACAACGCATACCAAACTGCCAAGATGCTGAACGCACAAGGCGCCGATTGTGATGTGCTGTGTGCAGATTACTACCATGTGATGGGTGCACCTGAATGGGATGATGCGGACTTTTCAGGCGAGATAGAAAACCAGCAGTGCCCAAACTGGAGCAGTGTTGACTTAAACGGCTTTATACGGCCGAGATGGTTTGCCCAAGCACCCAGAAAAACTGCTATAGCGTATCTTATGGCAAAACGAAGCGGTAAAGATAGTAAGGCGGAAAAACTGTGGCATAAAATGGAAGACCAGCGCAAAAAGCTGTCGCAAGAAAAGCTTCCACACAGCGGTATTTCTTTCATACAAAACGTGAAAGACAAGTTTTTGTTTGCCGGCGAGGCGCTTGCGGGAATGGCTTCAAATAGTAATGGCAATATAAGTTATACTAAAGAATATGCGCATAAAATACAAGAAAAACTACAAAAAGACGCAAAAGATTATTTCCCGGATAGAAAAATTATCATCACAGCCGAGATGGATTATTATATTAAAACAGCACTGGAATATAAGCCGCTTTTTGAGATGTATGACATAGTGCAAGGGTATGCCACCGAGGCGATATGGCCATATCTTGCAGGCGATACCAAATATGTTGCGTGGGAGCATGGCACTCTGCGCACTTTTCCGTACGAGGAAAACACAAGGGGACATCTGCTACTGCTGAGTTATGCCGCGGCAGATGTTGTGTATGTAACAAATGTGGACTGCTATGAATCGGCAGAGTATATCACAAAACACAGCAAAGCACCCATAGTGTGTGGATTGCATGGCTTCGATACCGAAAGAATGCTACAAAAGCAAAAAGAAGCTATAGCACAGCAAAAAGACGATATATCATACATAAAAGACGGAGAAGTGTTGTTTTTTTGCCCTGCCAGGATAGACATAGACTCGGCATACGGAACATATCTAAAGTCAAACGACGTGTTATATCGTGCACTGGATAAAGTGTATGCACAGCACAGCGCCACTCACCCATTCAAGATTTTACAGCTGGAATGGGGTAATGACGTAGATACTTTTAAAGACTGGCTGAAAAAAGAATGCCCAAACCTTGAAAATGCTGTTATATGGCACAGGCCCTTTTCGAAAAAAGAGTTTTATCGTCTTTTGCAGCATGCAAGGCTGGTGTTTGATAATTTTTTACTGCCGCTGATGGGTGGAAACGGCATAGAGACACTGATGAGCGGGCATGCCGTGCTGGTAAATAAGGCTATTTCGCAAGAGTTGATGCTTAGGTTTTTTCCTGCGATGTGGTCGGTTTTCTCGGTGGAGAACGAAGAAGATATAGCAAAAGCTGCCGAAGAAGGTCTGCTAAACCCGCAAAAGTGTGCCGAGACAGCAAAAAACGGCAGAGACTGGATTATGAATTATCACAGCCATAAAGCTATTGTGGCAAAAAACTGTGAGGCGTACGAACATCTTTATGACGTGTGCCAAAAAGACGGAGTAAACAAATGACAAACGTCGAAAGCTATATACAGGATTTTATAGATAAAAACAAACGTGCGCCGCGTATTTTACACATGGGTAATATCTGCAACAACGCTTATCAGATAGCTAAAATGCTGAATGCGCAAGGTGCCGATTGCGATGTTTTGAGTGTGGAATATTACCATATTATGGCATCGCCCGAATGGGATGATGCCGATTTTAGCGGGGATATCATTAGCCAAAGCTTTCCGGCGTGGCATAAAGTGGATTTGCATGGTTTCGAGCGGCCTGAGTGGTTTTGTGCATCATCACAAAGGCTGGGTGTAGAGTATTTGCTTGCAAAAAGGCGTGGAAACGCAAAAAAAGCAAACGCGCTACTGAAAAAGATGGAGCGTTATCGGCGATATCTTTCCTTTAAAGCTAATGCAAAATCAGCGCCTTTTTTATCTAAATGTGAGAAAATGTGGGACATGATAAGGGTGTCGGCGGGCCTTGTTTTGAAAAATCCACGCCTTTTTTCACTTAAAATAAAAAAGAATCAAGGCAAAATTTCCGAAAAAGAAAGAACAGAGATGTACGCCCTTGAAGGCATCGCCGAGATAATGGCAAGGGTGAAAAATGACGCCGAAACGCTTTTTCCCGAGTGGGGTGAAAAGTTTGAAGGTATTTTGGCCGATCGTGCATGTGACGCCGTGATGTATAAAGAGCTTTTTTCGCAGTATGACTTTGTGCATGCGTACTCGGGCGATCCTATTTGGCCATACCTTGCGGGTGTCACGCCGTATATAGCGTATGAAAACGGAACACTGCGATATTTGCCGGTGCAAAACGACGAAGAAGCGAGGCTTTTGATGCTGGCGTATGCTAGGGCAAACGCCATGATGCTGACTAATACTGACTGCTATGACAGCGCAAAATATATATCAAAAACAGCCAAAACACCGATGGTTTTTGCTTTGCACGGGCTTGATGTGCAGCGTATGGCAGAAAAAATGCAAAAAGCCGACGAAAACAGTGAATTTGACGCAAGGTTTGGCGTTGCAAAAGATATACCGCTGTTTTTCTGCCCATCACGTCACACATGGGACGAAGGGCTTTCAGTGTACTTGAAGGGTGAAGACAAAGCGTTGAGAGCGGCCATGCGCCTGGCGGAAGAAGGGCATGATTTCCGCTTGGTGATGACCGAATGGGGAGAGGCCACCCAAAACATAAAAGAAATGATAGAAAAAAATGCACACCTTGCAAGGTTGATCACCTGGATAAAACCTATAGATAAAATGGAATTGCACAAGGCGTTTGCGCATGTAGATGCCGTGCTGGATCAGTTTTACTGGGAAGTGTTCGGCGCAATCACGTTTGAGGTGCTGTGTGCAAACACGCCGCTGATAGCGAGTGCGGTGCAAAAAGAGCGTATGCAGGCGTATTTTGGGG
Source organism: uncultured Oscillospiraceae bacterium (assembly GCA_964370165.1). Lineage (GTDB taxonomy): Bacteria > Bacillota > Clostridia > Oscillospirales > Ruminococcaceae > JAAYCI01. The sequence continues at coordinate 4,570 of CAYJIG010000015.1, read as the reverse complement.
CAGATTTGCCGTATTATGCCTGTGGAGGCGAAGACGATATTTATAAAGCCATGAAGGAAGTGGTAGCCTCGACACAAACAGCAAAGGAAAAATCTGCGGGTGGCAGGCAGTGGATACTAAAATATCACTCGCATGAGAAAATTGTGGCGAAGTGTTACGAGGCGTATAGCCAAATCCATGTAAAATAAAAGCGTATGTTGCAACAAAAAGAGGAGAACTAAATGACACCGGCAGAAAAACATAGGTATGCTGATTTTACCGAGGAAAACTACAGAAAACTGATAAAACTAGCCAAAGAAAGATTTCAGTTTGTAGGGTATGCAGAGCACGAAACGCAAGGAAATACAATTTTGTGGCGTCATGATGTTGATTATTCCTTACATCGTGCACGTGCGCTGGCTCGGATCGAGCACGAAGAAGGGGTAAAATCTACATTTTTTATTTATCCTCACTGCTATTTTTACAACTTGTTTGACATAGAAGTGCTAAATTGCGCAAAAGAGATACTATCTCTTGGGCATGACATTGGGCTACATGCCGATTTTGGGTTTATATGCGACTGCTTCACCGATAAAAAAGCACGTGAAGAGTTTTTTATGCAGGAAAAGTCACTGATGGAAAACGCGCTTGGGTGCAGTCTTTCGGCCATTTCTTTTCATCAGCCCGAACTTCGCAATGTGCTGGACTTAAACGACAGCCACTATGTGGGAATGATAAACACATACTCTCAAGACATCTCGCAAAGGTATGACTACTGCTCGGACTCTAACGGGCACTGGAGATATAGACGGCTGGACGAGGTGCTAAAAGACACATCTATTTCAAACCTGCAAGTGCTTACTCATCCTGCGTGGTGGACACCGGAAGTGCTCAGCCCGGCGGCGCGAATCATGCGCTGTATCCAAGGCCAAAAAGAGGCCACGTGGAAAAGATACTGCGAAGAGCTGAAAGCGTCAAAAAGAGAAGATGAAAACTATGGCGCGGAGGAATTTCAATGAATATTTATATTTTGTGCGGCACAAAAACCGGTTGGTTGCCTGTGCACATGCTGTGTGAAAATTTGCCGATAAAAGGTCTTATCGGCCTGTGTGATACAGAGGTGAACCGCCAAAATAACGAGTATTTATGTTATGAAAATTTTTGTAAAAATGCAGGGATAGAATATATTCCGATGCAAAGCTATACCATGAAAAATGACGAGGATAAAAAACGGATAAAAGAGCTCTGTATAGACGTGGTGCTGGTGGCAAGCTGGCAAAGGCTGGTGCCCGACTGGTTTATTGAACACTGTAAAATAGGGGTGGTGGGTAGCCACGGAAGCCCACTGGGAATAAGCAAAGGAAGAGGACGTAGCCCGCAAAACTGGGCAATGATGCTGGGATGCGAAAATTTCACGTTGTCTATTTTTTGGATAGATGTAGGGATTGACTCGGGTGATATTATCGATGTGCAAAGCTTTTCGTATACCGACACTGACGATATTTTCACCAGCTATATAAAGTTTGGCATCGCCATGGCCGACATGATGATAAAAAGCTATCATAGCGGCGCACTTGCCATGAAAAAAGGTCAGGTGCAAGAGGAGACTGAATGCAGATACCTGCCCAAACGCACGGCAGAAGACGGGATGATAGACTGGAATAGACCGGCAGACAAGATATACGACTTTATCAGAGCGTTGGGACGACCATATCCCGGCGCATACACGATGCTAAACGATGAAAAAATCGCTGTGTGGCAAGCAAAACCACTTCAGCAAGAAATGAAAACAAAAGCAGTGCCGGGTCAGGTGATTTTGGTGTTTCCCGATGGGGAAGTGCTGGTGCAGTGTGGCAAAGGCATGCTGGTGCTGTGTGAGATAAGCGGCGATGCAGAAAAAATAACACAAAGCAGTGTTTTTTCTTCGGCTGTGTACAAAACACAGATGGAAAATATTGCGAAGAAACATGAAGCTGAATATCCCGATTTATATATATCAGAGCTTATTTTAAACGAAATATAGCAGTTTAGTGAAGTGGATTTGCACAAGCATTGCAGAGCGTATCGAAAACAAAGGACTAAGGAGAAAATATGTGCGGGATTTGTGGGTTTTCAAAGGCAAATAGCACGGTAGACAAGGCAAAATTTGAAGAGATGGTAGACATGATTGCCTACCGTGGACCCGATGCACGGGGTAGTTTTTACGAGGGCAGTCTTGCGCTTGGCCATCGCAGGCTTGCGATTTTAGACTTGTCAGAAGCCGGTGCACAGCCGTTTGTCTATAAAGACTACGTGCTGACGTACAACGGCGAAATATATAACTTTTTAGAACTTAAACAACAGCTGTCGCAAAAAGGCTATACCTTTGAGACCAGTTGCGACACCGAGGTTTTGGCGGCGGCATATCACTGCTATGGCGAGGAATGTGTGCAGCATCTTAACGGCATGTGGGCGTTTTGCATATATGACCGCAGTAAAAATATGCTATTTTGCAGCAGGGACAGGTTTGGCATAAAGCCGTTTTATTACACGTTTGAAAAAGGTGATTTTGCTTTTGCGTCCGAGATAAAACAGCTACTTTTATGGCAGGAAAACCAGCGTTTTGCATGCATGCCGGCACTTGAAAGATTTTTGGTGCTGGGCGAGATGGACGAGGGCGAAAACACATTATTTGAGGGTGTGGCCCAGCTACTTCCGGGGCATAACTTGCGCTTTGACTTGAAAAGCAGAACACTAAAAACTGAGTGTTATTTCACACTTTCAGACAAAGAAGAATTCAAAGACAGCTATGAGGACGGATGCGAAGAATACAAAAAGTTGTTCAAAAACGCCGTAGAGAGGCGACTTTTTGCCGATGTGCAGGTGGGCTCGTGCCTGTCGGGCGGAATTGACTCTTCCGCCATAGTGGGGGCTGTGCATGAGCTTTTAAAAGAAGAGGGCAAGGAAGCTTTGCAACACACGGTGTCTTCCTGCTATGAAGAAAAAGCGTATAACGAGCAAAAATATATCGATATGGTGCTGGAAAAAACAAACGCAGTAAGCCATAAAATCTTCCCAAATATCAGCAAAGACACACAGTGGCTGGACAAGCTGATTTGGCATATGGACGAGCCGCTACCGTCTTCGTCGCCGTATTCGCAGTGGTGCGTGTTTGAAGAGGCAAAGCGCCAAGACCTGACAGTTATGCTGGACGGCCAAGGTGCAGACGAGCAAATGGCGGGATATTCGCAGTTTTATCTTGTGTATTTTACAGAGCTACTGCGAAATAGAAACCATAAACTGTTTAAAAAAGAGCTTGAGGCATACAAAACCACACGTGCGGGAATGCAGCCGGTGTCGACGTTTTCTGTGGTGCTTTTTTGCTATGCGGCGGCGTTTTTGCCTAAAAAAATATCAAGGCTTTTGAATAGTGTTTATATCAGCTTGCAAAAACCCAAAATATTCTCGCAAAAAAGATGGAAAAAACTGATGCTGGACTCGGCTCAGTACACCGTTCCAAGCACATCGGAATATATACGCCAAAATATCAGCGGGCATTTGTGTCAGCTACTGCATTTGGAAGACAGAAACTCCATGGCGCACAGCATCGAGGCCAGGGTTCCGTTCATGGATGTGGATTTGGCAATGTTGTCACGCAGGTTGCCGTTTGCATATAAAATCAAAGACGGCGTGAGCAAGTCGGCCTTGCGAGATGCGGTGAAAGATATATTGCCGCATGAAATATATGCACGCCACGGTAAGATGGGATTTCCTGCGCCGGAGATGGATTTCATACGTGCGAATGAGGGTTGGTTCAGGGCCGAGCTTAAAAATGCCTGCCGTGTATTTCCTTCTGTTTTAAACGAACAAGCCGTTATGCAGGGGTTTGAGCGTCACTTGGCCGCACCACAAAAAGGCGAGTTTGTGTGGTGGCGGATAATGTGCGTCTCACGATGGGCAAAGCTGTTTTCCGTGAAGGAGGGAGCTGTGTGAATATCTTGTTTTGTGGCCTGCGCACCAGTCAGGAAAGCGTGGGCGTGATGAAAAAGCTGAAAAGCCAAATAGCGGCGTTTGAAAGTTTGGGACACAGCGTGTGGGCTACCGACATAGACGACGAAGGCGGCTGGCTACTGCATGAAAACAAACGGATAAAGCTGCGCGACAAAAAAGAGTATACGCCTAAAGGGCTGTCTGCACACCTAAACCATGCGTACACATTTTTGGCGGCGACGCAGTACACCGATGTGGATTTTGACTTGTGCTATATCCGAAAACCACTTTGCGACGGCCTGCACCTGCGTGCGTTGCGGCAATTAAAAAAGCGAAATGTCGTGATTGCAGAGGAAATACCCACCTGGCCGTATGACGCAGAACTGCAAAGTGAAAACAGCGTAGCATCAAAGATATTTTTAAGCATCGACCGCATGTATAGAAAAAAACTACATAAATATTTAGACTTTTTCAGCACGTATTCGTATGATGAAAACATCTTGGGCGTGCCGGCGATTAGCCTTGCAAATGCTGTGGATGTAGACGCTATACCAAAGCGGGTTACACCACAAAAAAGCGACACGTTGCGCCTTTTTTGCGTGTCGTCCATGTTTTTTTGGCA
>CAYJIG010000014.1:0-39337 GCA_964370165.1 uncultured Oscillospiraceae bacterium | reverse complement strand
ACTGTGTGGGGGCAGATAGGCCCTGTGTGGATGCAATGAATATACTACTGAAAATTTCGTTCATGGGCACAAATTACCACGGGTTTCAGGTGCAGAAAAATGCCCTAAGCGTGTGTGAAGCGTTTCAAGACGCCATGGAAAAGGTGTTTGGCAGCAGGGGAAACATCAAAGGCTGTAGCCGCACCGACTCAGGGGTACATGCAGAGGAATACTGTCTTAGTTTCCGCATGGATACTGAAATTCCAGTAAATAAAATCCCTTTGGCGCTAAATCATTATCTGCCACATGATATTCGTGCAAAATTGGCCACAATAGTGCCGGATGATTTTCACGCAAGATACTCAGCGCTTGGTAAAGAATACAGGTATGTTATTCACAACTCGTTTGTGAGCGATGCATTCCACAGTCACCTTTGCCATCGTGTAGGTGGAAAACTGGATATAAACTCCATGCAAAATGCGACAGAATATCTTGTGGGAAAACACGATTTTGCGTCGTTTATGTCGGCGGGAAGCAATATTGAAGACACAGTGCGCACCATAAGCCATCTATCATTCAGGCAAAGAGGCGAGTTTTTAGACATGCACATTGCTGCCGATGGTTTTTTGTACAACATGGTACGTATCATTGCAGGAACATTACTTGAAGTAGGCTTTGGTCGCAAAACCGAAACGTGGGTAAAGGAAGTACTACTGGCGAAAAATCGCGACACAGCAGGCCCGACTTTACCGGCGCAAGGCCTTTTTTTACACAAAGTGTTTTACCCAAATGATATATAAAATACAGTTTTCATTAAAAAAACAGAAAGGTTTGTGAAATGGAAGAAAAGAAAAAAAGAAAAATCAAACACACAAACCTTGTGGTACCGGGGCAAAAGATTGAAGGGAAAAAGCTGAAAGTCAAGCAAACGCATAAAGGCGTGGCCTTGACAAGTGCACGCCCGGGTCAAAAGCTGAATAAAGATGATGTGCAGGAAAAAAAGGCGGAGGTTGCCTTGCCCAGTGGGGTTATTCCACCAAAGCCAAAAGAAGCTCGTCGCAAAAAAGGACGCAAAAAGACGACGGTTTTTCCGGGCAGTAACCCCGAAGTTGAAAACATTAAAAAGCCATCACCTAAAAAGCCGAAACTATCGCCTGCACGCAAACGTCGCAGAAGGCGATATATCATGATGTCCATAATTGCGGCGTTGATAGGATTGGTAGTACTGTTTTTCACCAGTGGCGCATATCTTTCTGTTGCCACGGCGATATCCGGCGGCATGACAAGCCTTAGTATAGCGTTGCAACCGGGTGAAGGCTTTCCTATGGATTTTGCGATGATAGAGTATAAAAAATCCGAGCAGATGTCGGATGACGGGTTTGTGGCGCTTGGCTCACAAGAGATGGTGATGGTATCTTCCACAGGCCGCATTTTGCGTAATATACCACACAGCTACATCCAGCCGGGAATTTCCAGCGGAGACAACAGGGTGGTTTTGTATAACAGAGGCAGTAAGGAATATACAATAGAGGGATATGACGACACTATCACCACACAAGTGACCGAGCACGACATCCAGTTTTGCGAGATGAGCCCGGGTGGATCGATTGCAGTTGTCACAGCGTCAAGGCATCGCACGTTTTTAGATGTCTATAACCCGCCTTACGATACAAGCGAGCCGGATTTCAGCTGGCCTATTGTCGACGAAAACCCGGTCGCCGCAACATTTGGCACGGATAACCGCAGCCTCACGGTTGCCACAGTCTCGGCGCAAGGTGGCGAGCTTGGCACCACCCTTTATTTTCTCCACACTAACAGCGAAGAAGTCGGGGCCACAGTACGTGCAAATGGGTCAGTGCTGTTACAAATGCAGTACATGGGTCGTGGCCAGATTTTAGCAGTGTATGATACATTTTCGGCGGTATATGACCAAGACGGAGCAGAGCTTTATCGGTATGACTACAGCGGCAGACGTCTTTTGACGGCAGACATAAGTGATGCAGGTGTAGCGCTGGTGTTTGGAACATCTACCGGCGAGATAGTGCACACTGTGTGGGTAAGCAGTCTTATGGAAGAAGTATATGAAAATGTGGCACATGCGGCCGGCACAGCGCAGGTGTTGGGCACAGAAAACGGTGTATTTTTGCTGGTGGGCCAAGAGATGTTTGTGTATAATTCCATGGGCCAGCTCAGCACACAAATAGAGTATGAAGACTTAGCGCTTGGCTTTGCAAAAGCAGGCACACAGCCGCTTTTGGTGACAATGGGCGCGGTGCTTCCGATAGAAGATTATCTGTATGCAGAGCCGATGCAATCGGAATCTTCGGCGTCTTCTGCACCACAAATTACCTCTGTTGTGCAGAACGTTTCGATGCCGTCTTCTGTACCGGAAAGTGTGCCACAAAGCGTGCCACAAAGCACGTCGGCATCGGACGAACAGTAAAATTGAGTAGACAGATAAGGGGATAATAATGCTCATACCTTCCTTGATATTAGACGGTGCGGCAATATTGGTGATGGTTTTCACGGTTATATATTACGCAAAAAAAGGTTTTGTACGCAGTGTACTCAGTTTTTTGGGCTCGCTTGCGGTTTTTGTGGCGGCTGTTATTGGCTCACGCTTTTTGTCGGTTTTCATTTTTGAAAACTTCATGAGAGACAGCCTTCAAACCCTTATTGCAGAAAACATTTCACAAAACGGGTTTGTTGATGTGGAAAGTTATTTCATAGGCATGTTTGACACTTTGCCAAAAGAGGTGATAACCTCTGTGTTGCAGATATTACAACCTATTATTGACGCAAACTCTGACGATATATCGACTCAAATTGTTTTACAAGTGGTAGAGCCACTGGTGGTGCCGCTTTTAGGCATTGTATTATTTTTTGTTTTATACATTGTGCTGAGGCTGATAATAAAATCCGCAATTTCAATGATAAACAACGTGGCAAGAATGCCGGTACTGAAGCCGATAAATTCGGCACTGGGCGCTGTGATGGGTGTGCTTATAGGAGTTATGTACATATATTTGGCGCTTTTAGTAATATGGGGCATGGAGTTTATGCAGGTTTATGACATGGGAAGCGCGGCCTATTTTTCGAAGGCTTTGGTGTATAAATTACTATCACCGTTTAATATTATTGATATATTTTTCCTGTAATCATCGAAAATGCGTGTAAAATATGAAATTTTTAGCAGACTCGCCTAGGGATTGCTAAAACGAAAAAAATGGTGTATACTAAACACAAGAAAGTTTGGCTTTTTTCATGTTAGCTTGAATGAGAATTTTGCATATATGAAAGAAGTCTTTAGAGATACATCGCTTAAATGCGGGAAAGGCATTTGCAATATGACATGCACAAAATGTAAAAAAAGGCCTGCCATTGTTTTCATCCAGCGCATGGAAGGAGATGAAACACGCAGTGAGGGTTTTTGCCTTACTTGTGCCCATTCCCTGGGTATCAAGCCTGTGGATGATATGATGAAGCAGTTTGGCATATCCGATGCTGATTTGGAAGGTATAGAAGAAAAATTTGCCGGCTTTGTAGGTGAAGGCGGCTTTGAGGCCATGCAAGGTCTGGCGGATATAGATGGTGCGTTGCCCGAAGAAGAAAGGGATGACAGCTCTGAGGACGAGTTTTCACCCGGTGGCTCGGCCACATTCCCATTTGTGTTTGGTGGAACGTCCAAAGAAGGCAAAAAGCAAAAAGACGATACAGACAAAAAACGTGGAAATAAGCCGCCAAAACGTAAGTTTTTGGACACATACTGTGAAAATCTTACCAAAAGAGCGGCCGACGGCCAGCTGGATAGAGTGATAGGACGCGACAGGGAAATTTACCGCACGGTACAAATTTTGTCCAGAAGGCAGAAGAATAATCCGTGCTTAATAGGCGAGGCCGGTGTAGGTAAAACGGCTATTGCCGAGGGCATTGCTTTGCGCATTGCGTCCGGTGATGTGCCGGCACGCCTTAAAAACAGAGAAATTTATCTTTTGGATTTGACATCACTTGTGGCGGGTACGCAGTTTCGCGGCCAGTTTGAAAGCCGTGTAAAAGGTCTTATTTCAGAGGTGAAAGCTGCCCAAAACGTGATTTTGTTTATAGACGAGGTACACAACATCACCGGCGCGGGCGACTCGGAAGGCGCAATGAACGCCGCCAATATTTTAAAGCCTGCTCTTTCACGTGGTGAAATCCAGGTGATCGGCGCCACCACGTTTGCCGAATATCGCAAGTACATTGAAAAAGATCAGGCGCTGGAGCGTAGGTTCCAGCCGGTGAAGGTGGAAGAGCCTTCCATCAGCGACACCATAGCGGTACTTTGTGGAGTGAAAGAATACTACGAGGCTCACCACCATGTGAAGCTGAACGATGATATTGTAGAGGCGGCAGTGCGCTTGTCAGAACGCTATATCACAGACAGGTTTTTGCCGGATAAGGCAATAGACTTGCTTGACGAGGCGGCTGCGTGCTGTAGTCTTCGCCATGCAGAGATAACAAACTGGATGGACAAGCAAGTGGAGCTGGAAGAACTGATGGCGGAAGAAACCGAAATCGAGCAAACGACAGAGCCTGATTATGAGCGGCTTGCCGAGGTTAAAAGCGAAGTTGCGCGCAGGACGCCGGAAGTGGACGAGCTAAAAGAGCAGGTGGACACTATTGAAGTGACCATGGAAGACGTGGCCAAGGTAATAGAACTTTGGACAGGAATTCCCGCCGTGAAGATAGAGGAAAGTGAATATGAAAAGCTGGGTAGCTTGGAAAAACGCCTGGAAGAAAAGGTGATTGGCCAGCACGAGGCGGTACATCTGGTATCAAATGCCATAAAGCGTGTGCGTGCCGATATATCGGGCCGCCGCCGTCCGGCCAGCTTTATATTTGTAGGCCCTACCGGTGTTGGTAAAACAGAACTGGTGAAACAGTTGGCGTTCCAGCTTTTTGATTCTGTAGACCCACTGATTCGCCTTGACATGAGCGAGTTTATGGAAAAGCATGCAGTAAGCCGCTTGATAGGCTCGCCTCCGGGATATGTTGGATATGACGAGGCAGGCCAGCTTACCGAAAAAGTGCGCCGCAAGCCATATAGCGTGATTTTGTTTGATGAGATAGAAAAAGCACATCCCGACGTGATGAATATTTTGTTACAGATAATGGATGAGGGCAAGATAAACGACGCGCAGGGACGCAGTGTCAGCTTTGAAAACACTGTAATTTGCATGACATCAAACGCAGGCTCGTCAAACAATGTGGCAAATGTTGGTTTCGACAAAACAGTGGCACAGATGAGCGACGAAAAGTCTATGAAAGCACTGCGAGATTTTCTGCGGCCTGAGTTTATAGCACGTGTGGACGAGGTGGTATCGTTTGCGCCACTGTCCACCGATAGCCTTGCAGAAATTGCAGCCTTGATGCTGAAAGAATATAAAGACCCGCTTTTAAACAAAGGCATAGAAATGTCTTGGGATGAAGAGGCACTGAAAATACTGGTGGAACACGCTAAAGGCGGAAAGTATGGCGCCAGAGATTTGCGTCGTGTTATCCGTAAAGAAGTGGAAGATCCCATTGCCCACGGAATTATAGAAGACCACAAGTTGTCAAAAGTGCATGTGGGTGAAAAAGACGGCGAAATAAAGGTAAAACTTCATTAAGTGTTAAACATAACCAAATAAAAACGGAGCCTTGGGTATAAACCAAAGCTCCGTTTTTTATAGTCTTAAAATGTTTTAAAACGCCCAGCCCATCAAGAATTCCAATTGAGGAATTGGCGGAACAAACATAAGCACCGTGCCCAAAACAGCAATGAATACAATGAGCAACAGCATGCCTTTGTGCCGATACAGTTTTTCGGGTTTCATAGCGGCCGAATCTTTTTGCATACCGATGGCCAAATACCAGCAGAAAAGTAGCATCAGGAAAGGAACACAGAACACAAGCTCGATTTTAAACTTGATGATAAACACGCCCAAAAGGAAGGTAGACATCATCGCATAAAACACAGCGGCCAAAAGAAGGCTATTTTCGGTGTAGTACTTAAAGCTTTTGCGGTATAGCTGGGCGGTTTCGGGATTGTTAATATAGCGATATTCGCTGTAGCGTTTTACCGTCATCAAGAAAGCGCCACCCATCCAATATCCAACACCCAGCGATAAAGGAGGTTCTACAAAAGTAGTGGCGGCATACCAGCCGATTAAAAGGCGAATAAGGTTGTTCACGCTTTCACTTAAAACGTCCATATACGGTAAGTCTTTGGTGCGAATGGGCCGCACATTATATAGAATACCCATGAATGCTAAAAGAGCTGTTTGCAAGAAGCAAGGAAAATTTGTGAACCATGCAATAGAAAGTCCAACAACCAAAAACACAAGATATTGCACCGTGACAATGGATTTTTTAAGGTCTAAAACCACAGCCACCCTATTTTTTTTCTCGGGATGAAACTTGTCAAACTGTGCGTCCACATATTCGTTTAAGGTATAGTTGGCACTGGACACAAGGCAAAGCGCCACAAAAGCCAAAGCGGTGTTGATCAAAATAACAACAAAATCAAATCGCTCCCCTGTATTTTGCGTCATTACGAACGCAAAAAGCACACCGGGTAGCATAAATAGGTTTTTAATATAATGATCAAACCGTGCTAATTTTAAATATTCTTTCAAGTGAAAAGCCCCTTTATATGTTTTGCCGCAAAATAAACACGTAGAATAATATAATACAGCATTTTATATTATAAAGTAATTTGATTAAAAGTGCAATAATAGAAGTGTGGTGTAGTGCAGAAAAATATGCAAAGATATTTTAAATAGATAAAAACGACAATGGATTTTTAAAAATAACAGTACAGACGACAAAAATAACAAAATAATGTAAGAAGATACTTGTCAGATGGTGGATAGCTGTGGCATACTGAAAAGACGTAATACGCAGGAGGATGCACAATTGAAACATGTTTTTATCATAAACCCGGCCTCGGGCAAGCAAAATGTGGATAAACTGCTCAGCCCGAAAATTTCACAAGCGGCAGATATGCTGGGAGTCCAAGCAGAGATTTGGGTGACGGACGCGCCAAAACACGCCACTTTTTTGGCAAGTGAATATGCAAAAAAAGGTGATGCTGTGCGCTTATATGCCGTGGGTGGTGACGGAACACTGAACGAAGTGTTTGCGGGTGCATACCAATATGAAAACGCACAAGTGGCGCATTTGCCTTGCGGAAGTGGGAACGACTATATTCGAAACTTTGGCTTGGTCGAAGAGTTTTTGGATATACAAGCGCAAATTCAAGGCAAGGCCATATCGGTAGACCTTATCAAAAACAAAGACGATATATGCGTGGCCATCATGTCGGTAGGCCTTGATGCACAGGTGGTTTGCGCTATGCAAAAATATAGGCGCCTGCCGGGCATGGGCGGAAGCATGGCTTATAACTTGTCTATTGTAGAAAAGCTCCTACAGCCGCTGGGTGAAGCCCTTGACATCACGCTGGACGGCAAGGAAATACAAGACAAATATCTGATAGCAACAGTGTGCAACGGCCAATACTACGGCGGCGGGTTTAGGGCAGCGCCGTGTGCAAGGCTGGACGACGGCATGCTGGACATAGTTCTTGTGAAGAAGATTAGCAGGCTGAAGATAGCGTCTATTATCAGCAAGTATAAAAAAGGCGAGCATTTTCATAACGGCGAGATAGTGTTTGAGCTACGCAATATGATTGATTACCATCGTGTGAAAGAAATTACAATCCGCCCGACAAAAAAAGAATCGATGATCTTAAACGTCGACGGAGAATTTGCTCCGGTGCCATCTTTCACAGCGCAAGTAATACCGAAAGCCGCAAAATTTGTTATCCCAAAAGACTTGGTACCACTATATAAATCAAAAATTATTGAATAAAATTAATGATAAAAATGTGAAAAATAGCAAATGAACACAAATAGATGCATATAGACAAGAGAAATCGGGGGTTTTTTATAAAATACCCCTTGATTTTTTTTTGGAAAGGCGATAGAATATGTTTAGCACTTTAAAGCTGTGAGTGCTAAAACAGAACACAGCAGTAATAAAGAAGCTACTTTTTGCTGAAAATAAGGTGGCTTACAAAACAAATATGAAGGAGAGTACAAACGATGAAACTGAAACCTTTGGCAGACCGTGTTGTCATCAAATTAGTGGAAGCGGAAGAAACCACAAAATCCGGAATTATTTTGACCGGCACCGCAGTGGAAAAACCGCAAATTGCTCAAGTTGTTGAAGTGGGCCCCGGCGGTCTTGTAGACGGAAAAGAAGTAAAAATGGAAGTAAAAAAAGGCGATAAAGTAGTGGCCAGCAAATATGCGGGCACTGAAGTGAAAATCGACGGAGAAGAATATACCATTTTACGCCAGAGCGATATCTTGGCAGTGGTGGAATAATACATTATAACGCTGAAGGAGAAAATAAATCATGGCAAAACAAATTGTTTACGGCGAAGAAGCCCGCAAAGCTTTAAGCGCCGGTATTGACCAACTGGCCGATACAGTAAAAATCACTCTTGGACCCAAAGGTCGCAACGTGGTTATCGGCAGAAAATATGGCGCACCCACCATCACAAACGACGGTGTAACCATTGCAAAAGAAATCGAAGTAAGCGATGCTTTTGAGAACATGGGCGCACAACTGGTAAAAGAAGTAGCAACCAAAACAAACGACGCTGCCGGCGATGGCACCACCACAGCCACAGTGCTAGCACAGGCTATGGTACATGAAGGCCTGAAAAACGTAGCAGCAGGTGCAAACCCGATGGACGTGCGTCGCGGCATGAAAAAAGCAGTAGAGGCAGCTGTTGCTCAGCTGAAAAATAATAGCCAAAAAGTAAAAGGTAGCGAAGATATTGCACGTGTAGCTACTGTATCTGCCGGCGATGCCGCCATCGGCACACTTATTGCCGAGGCTATGGATAAAGTTAGTGCAGACGGTGTTATCACCATTGAAGAAAGCAAAACTGCTGAAACATACAGCGAAGTGGTGGAAGGCATGCAGTTCGACCGTGGCTACATCACCCCTTACATGGTTACAGACACCGAAAAAATGGAAGCTGTAATCGACGATGCATTGCTTCTTATCACCGACAAAAAGATTTCTGCAATCCAAGATATTTTGCCACTACTTGAGCAAATTGTTCAAAGCGGTAAAAAACTTGTTATCGTGGCAGAAGACGTAGAAGGCGAAGCACTTTCCACATTGATTGTAAACCGTTTGCGTGGCACATTTACTTGTGTTGCCGTGAAAGCTCCCGGTTTTGGCGATCGTCGCAAAGAAATGCTGCAAGATATTGCTATTCTTACCGGCGGCCAAGTAATCAGCGAAGAGCTGGGCTATGACCTAAAAGAAACCACAGTAGAGATGCTGGGCCAAGCACGCCAAGTGAAGGTGACAAAAGAAAACACCATCATTGTAGACGGCGCAGGCTCAAAAGAAGATATCCAAAATCGCGTAGCACAAGTTCGTGCCGAGATTGAAAACTCTACTTCTGACTTTGACCGTGAAAAGCTGCAAGAACGCTTGGCAAAACTGTCCGGCGGCGTAGCGGTTATCCGTGTGGGTGCGGCTACCGAAGTTGAGATGAAAGAAAAGAAAATGCGTATTGAAGATGCACTGAACTCCACAAAAGCTGCTGTGGAAGAGGGCATTGTGTGCGGCGGCGGTATCGCACCGCTTGCTGTTATGAGCGCTATTGAAGACGCAACAAAAGATCTTGAAGGCGATATGAAAACCGGCGCTTCTATCATCTTGAAAGCTATGGAAGCTCCCCTTCGTCAAATAGCTTTAAACGCAGGCCTTGAAGGCAGCGTTATCATCGACAAAGTGAAAAACTCCACCAAGAAAGACTTTGGCTTTGATGCTCAAAACGAAGAATATGGCAACATGATGAAGTTTGGTATTGTGGATCCTACCAAGGTTACACGTAACGCCATCGAGAATGCTGCCAGCGTGGCCAGCATGGTGCTTACCACTGAGAGCCTTGTGGCCGACGAGCCCGAACCACCCATGCCGGCAATGCCTGCAGGCGATATGGGCGGCATGGGTGGCATGTACTAATAATCATCCATATAGCGATAAAAATAAAAGCGTACCTTGTTTTAGGTGCGCTTTTTATTTTGTGAATAATAGCCGGGTGGTATAATTTCACAATATAAAATTTTTTAAAAAGCTTGACAGCGACAATGCAGTGTGATAAAGTGTTAACAAGAAACCGATGAATGAGAGTAAGTACGCAAAAGTACCGATGCTAAAGAGAGTCGCGGAGGGTGGAAACGCGATGCAGAGGCTGTTGCCGAATGGACTCATGAGGGCGGAGCGAAAGGCTTAGTGCTTAGTAGTGGCCGACGGGCACCGGACCCGTTATCAACACGGAGCGCATGGGTGTGTGCGTGCAAAAGTGGGCGTTTATTCGCCAATTTGGGTGGTACCGCAGGAGACTTTTACAGCTCTTGTCCCATATAGGGGGCAGGTGCTTTTTTTATTGTCACAAAGCCCCAGGACTATACCGCAAAAAATCAAGGTCTGGGAAATTTTAACACCTAATGCCCGGGCGCAAAAGAAAGGATGAACATCATGGCAAACGTACCTTACAAAATTTACTTAGAAGAAAAAGAGCTACCGCAAGCATGGTATAACCTGCGCGCCGACATGAAAGAACAACACGACCCAATGCTGCACCCGGGCACAGGCCAGCCCATCACAAAGCCCGAGCTGGAAGGCATTTTCTGTAGCGAATTGGTCGACATGGAACTTGATACCAAAACACCTTATTTTGATATTCCCGGTGAGGTGATGGACTTTTACAAAATGGTTCGTCCTTCTCCGATGGTTCGTGCATATTGCCTTGAAAAACTGCTCGATACACCGGCAAAGATTTACTACAAGTTTGAAGGCACAAACACTTCCGGCTCGCACAAGCTGAACAGTGCGGCACCTCAAGTGTACTACGCTAAAAAACAAGGCATAACAAGACTTGCTACCGAGACAGGAGCCGGACAATGGGGCACAGCGCTTTCCATGGCTTGTGCATTTTACGGCATAGATCTTGAAGTGTTCATGGTGAAAATCTCATCTGAACAAAAACCATATCGTAAAGCAGTTATGGAAACATACGGTGCGTCTGTGACACCTTCACCGTCGAATTTGACCGAGGCAGGACGCAAGCTACTTGCCGAATATCCGGGCACAGGTGGTAGCCTGGGTTGCGCCATTTCAGAAGCAGTGGAAAGAGCCACCACGCTGGAAAACACCAGATATGTGCTTGGCAGTGTGCTGGATCATGTGCTGATACATCAGTCCATCATAGGCCTTGAAGCTAAAGCGGCACTGGACAAGTACGAAGTATATCCCGACGTGATAATCGGATGTGCAGGCGGCGGCAGTAACCTTGGTGGTCTTATCGCACCGTATATGAAAGACAGGATTTTAGGCAAAAACTCACCCAAATTCATTGCGGTAGAGCCGGCATCTTGCCCGTCGCTTTCACGTGGTAAATATGCTTATGATTTTGGCGACAGCGGTCAAATCACTCCGGTTATGCGCATGTACACTTTGGGCGCAAAGTTCATACCGTCTCCAAACCATGCAGGTGGTCTTCGCTACCATGGAATGAGCCCGGTGGTATCAAAGCTGTATCATGACGGATATATTGACGAGGTGCAAACTCCGGTCCAAACCGAGGTATTCGATGCGGCGACCATGTTTGCTCGTTGCGAGGGAATTCTGCCGGCGCCGGAAAGCTCACACGCCATTTACTCGGCCATTGAAGAGGCAAAACGCTGCAAAGAAACCGGCGAAGAAAAAACCATTTTGTTTGGCCTCACCGGCACAGGATACTTTGATATGGCTGCCTACATGAACTATACAAGCGGACAAATGAATGACTATGTTCCCACCGAGGAAGACTTGCAACGTGGGTTTGATAGCTTGCCCAAAATCCCCGGCGTAGAATAATAAAACGCAGTATAATAAATATATAAATAGCCCTGCTGATTTCATGGTGGATATCACTGTGAAGCCGGCAGGGTATATTTTGTGAAAAATATGAAAAAACTAAATTTTTATTGAGGCGGGTATAAAAACCGAGTATAATATTACTGGTATAAGCAAGGGTGTGAAAACTGTAAAGCTGACAAAAAATATAGCTCAGTAAAGTGGTTTTGCAGGCGTCTGCCCTTGCACATAAAGCAAATTTAAGGTAAAATGTTGTGTGAGGTAGTGTTTGTTTTAGGTATTGCTGCTTTATACCATAAAAAAGGATGGTGCTGTTTGCGCGTTTTAATAGAACTGCTTGATAGAGAATCAATAGAAAATGTGTTGAGCGCCTGTGTTTTTAGTCCTGATATCGTGGTATATTTGTGTGACCAACGTGACTCGGAATTTTTCAAGGAATCGGCGATATGTAGATTGTTCCAGCGCAGAAAAATGAAAACAAGAGCACGTTTTTACTATTTTAATTCTACCGACCCAAAGGACATACAAAAAACACTAAGCGCAGTGGTGCGGGATTATCCCGGCTGTGTGTTTGATTTCACAGGTGGTAGGGAACTGGTATTGTTGATGGCGGGCACTACTTTTGCAAATCTAGACGTACCCGGTTTCTTTATCGACATTTCAAAAAATCAGTTTGTAAACTTGCGCGGATGCGAAAAATACGAAAAGGATTTTAAGCTACCCTCCTTTACCGTAGAAGATGTGTTCACGATGAACGGCGCAAAAATGCATGGTTCGGGTCATTTTAGTGGCGATGTGATAGAAGAAGTGTTTGAAGAAGATATCATATCGGTGTTTTCGATAGTGATGAAAAACCCTTCGGCATGGAGCAGGTTTGTGTCGTGGCTACAAGCGGCTTGTTCTGACGTGCCACATTCTCAGATGAATATCAGCGCACCAAAACGAATGAAAAAAGGCAGGAACGCTACCCAGCTCAATGAGATATTACTAGAGCGTTTGCAAGAATGTGGCGTTATTAAAAACTATAAGCAAACTCAAAACAAAGTAGAGTTTATGTTTGCCAGCAAGCTACACAGGAAATGCTTATTGATAGAGGGTGTATGGCTGGAACTTTATTGTTATGTGATGGCAAAGCGCAGTGGCCTGTTTTGCGATGTACGCACCAGCGTGGTGGTGGATTGGGACGGTGACGAAAGCGGTCCAAACAACACAAAAAACGAGGTGGATGTACTTTTGATAAACCATATCACGCCGGTTTTTATCAGCTGCAAAATGAGTATGCCTTCACCTCTTGCTTTAAGCGAAATAAAACTGCTTAGCGGCAAGTTTGGCGGAAGAAGAAGTAGGGCAGTGGTGGTGACCATGGACAGCCTGAAAGAATCACACAAAGCGCTGCAATCACGCGCAAAGGATATGCACATTACCATTATCGACAAGTCTGTGCTGGAAAGTGAAAACCTTGGTAAAAAATTGAAAGCATTGTGCGAATGAAACGAACCAAAACAGTTATAGAAATTACCTTTTAATAAAGGTGAATAATAAAAATGTAAGCATAACGATAAACAATATGTTTATCAATAAAGAGAGGATTGAGATATTATGGGATTAGCAAGTGTGGCAGTGGATGTAGTATCAGTATATGAAAAGCCGTCGTCTGACGCGAGCAGAGTGGGTGAACTACTTTACGGCATGACAGTACAGGTGGTACAGCAGTCGGATACAGGCTGGTGCTATGTACGCAGTGAAAACCATATCGAGGGATATACACTCAGCGAAAGCTTTCAAATGGACAGCAACATAGCGGCCTCGTGGCGCAAATATAAAAAAGTAACGGTGCTTGCGCCGTATATTGATATCCAAAAACAACCGGATAACAACGCAGGCACTATTACAAGCGTGCCTCGTGGCGGTGTGCTGGTAGCGTTGACTGCTGCCGGAGTGGAAGGCTGGCAAAAAGTAGGCCTTGTGAACGGTGTGGTAGGCTTCACACGCTCTTCTTATTTGGGCGAGTTTATCACCGACTGGAAGACTATTGCAGAGGATGATTTGCGCTGGAACTTGGTAGAAACAGCGCTGTCTTATAACGGTGCCGCTTGGCGCAGTGGTGGCCGCACATTACTGGGCATGGATGCTGTGGGCCTTGTCACAATGACATATTTGCTCAATGGTGTTGTGCTACCACCTAAGATGGAGCTACCACAAAACGGCCCGATTTTCTCGATAGAAAATAAAATGATGGACGAGGGCGACGTAATATATTTCAGCGACAGCATGGGAATTTATGTGGGCGAAAACCGTTTTGTTCACGCTACAAGCACGCCCGATAATGAAGGTGTGGTAGTAAGCAGTCTGAACCCTAAAGACGATGATTATCGCGAAGATTTAGCTGCTCAGATAGTGTCCATAGGAAGCTTGTTTTAATACGCTACGTTATACCTGAAAATAAACTGAATCAATGATTAAGGGAGAAATAGGTTTGGATAATAATCAAGCGCAAAGAGGCAGAGAAAAAGAACAAAGCTCGTTGCAAAGTCAATATAGGCCTGTGGGTCGTCCTCGTAGGCGTATTCACGGCGCAAATTTGCAATCTAAAAGCTTGCATCATGATGTAAATCAGCCCATTTCAGGCGAAGAGCTAAATGTAGTACCCCATAATCAAGACGAAGAAATGGCGGTATCTTCGGCGCAAAAGGTGTCACAGAATATCCAACAAGCGATAAATCAAATCGATTCGTTTGATAGCTTTGACAATATAGACTCGCCTGCGCAAGATACAAACATGTCGTCGCAAAATTTACATTCGCAGTCTTCGGTTTTTGATGATATTAATTCAAACGAAGATGACGTATATGCAGATGATGCCGGTGAAGAAGTATTGGGTCACATGGCGGATTTTGATAAAGCACAAAAAGAAACAAAACCGGGTAGAGAACCTGTAAGCAGAACTCAAAACGCAAACATCTCACCGCACTCACAAAAGAAAAAAGGCTCGATGGTAGGATGGATTGTGATGGGTGTGTTGTTGGTGGTGCTTGTTGCAGCCAGCGTTTTGTTGTTCTTGGTACTGACCGATAGAGTAGAGCTTGGCGGTGGAAATGATGCCCCCACATTTATGGCAGAGGGCTCAGACCCTGTTCTTGGCGAAACTCGTGATGCCGGCAGTAGCTATGTGGAAGAAACTTTGTTTATAGGCGACTCAAACACTGTGCGTCTTGGCCAGTTTGAGCTGGTATCCACCGGCCGCATAGCGGCACAAGAGGCAATAGGCATTGAAGCTGTAAACGAGCTGACATTCCTTATGGTGGGTGATGGCGCAGAGCCGCTCACAGCAGCGCAAGCAGCTGGCGTAATGCAACCACGTCGCATCATGTTGGCGCTGGGCACAAACAATATCGGAAGCCTGTCCGTAGAAGAATTTGCGACAAAATACGAAGAGGCGCTAAATGCGTTGCGCATGCAGGCGCCGGATGCAGATATAGTGGTGTCGGCGATATTACCAACAGCTCAGCAAAACAGCTATCCACACCTTACCATAGAAAGTGTTGCGGAATATAACGCAGCCATTATGAATGTGTGCAAATCCTTAGGGGTTCCATTCCTGAATAATGGAGAGGCGCTGACAGATGAAAGCGGATACTTAATGGCAGAGTTTGCAGACGCAGATGGAGTACATTTAAATGAAGCCGGACTAAGCGCATGGCTTGAATATTATCGTACGCACGCATGGAATCCTTAGAGTGGAGTTTGATTGACTCTACCGGATGATGCACAAACGGAGGAACACATATGGCAGCGAATTACGCTTGCCTGTTGATTGATTTAGACGGCACGTTATTAGACTTTGACTTAGCGGAAAAAGAAGCAATAGTAGAAACCTTACAGGCGTTTTCTTTGCCGTTTGACGATGATACAGTGGCCACTTATTCACAGATCAATCAAAATTTATGGCAAGACCTTGAACAACGTAAAATCAAAAAAGATCAACTTATGAAACATAGGTTTTCTTTATTGCTTGAAAAATTAGGCGCAAAAGCAGATCCCATCAAAATGAACAATGATTATACGGCACGTCTGGCCGCTTCTGCGGTGACCTATCCCGGCGCAAAAGAGATATTAGAAGAGCTTTCTGAGTTTTGCACGTTGGCGGCGGCCAGCAACGGAACATACAAAGTGCAAATGGAAAGACTTGAAAAGAGCGGCTTATTACCATATTTTGATGAAATTTTCATCAGTGAAAAAATAGGGGTAACAAAACCCTCGCCAAAATTTTTCGACATAGCCTTACAAAAGCTGGGCATTAAAAATCGCAATCGTGTTTTGATGGTGGGAGATTCACTATCGGCCGACATTAAAGGCGGACAAAACGCCAAAATAGACACATGTTGGTTGAATTTTAAAAATCTCGAAAACACCACAAACATCAAACCTACTTTTGTAGTGGACAGTTATATGGGACTAAAGCTGGTAGCAGTGGGAGAGGGGGAGCTGAAAATTGCCGCCACTCGTGAGAAGAGACATATGGTTTGATTCTGCCGACGGGCACTCTAAAATCGCAGGATATATATACTCAAACCCTTATGTAGCGCCGTTTTGTGTGCTTCAAATTTCCCACGGAATGTGTGAATATATACGCCGTTACGAAGAATTTGCCACCTTTTTAACCGCTGGTGGTATTGCTGTTTGCGGAAACGACCATTTAGGACATGGAGCGTCTGTACAAAACGAGAAGGACCTTGGGTATTATTACAACAAAGACGGCAGGATGGATGTGCTTAGTGATATGCACACCATGAACGAAAAAATCCATGAAATTTTCCCTAAGTTACCGGTAGTGCTTTTAGGACATAGCATGGGCAGTTTTTATGCGCGCAGATACGCTACAAAATGGCCGTCTACCATAGATGGCCTAATTATTAGTGGCACTGCCGGAACAAATATCAAAATTCATTCCGCCATATCGATGGTGAATGGGATGATAAAAATGCTGGGCATGCGGCACCGCTCTCGGGTGGTAGACAAAATGGCGTTTGGAAGCTACCAAAAGCGCATTCCAAACCCACGCACACCCAGCGACTGGCTTTCGCGTGACGAAAAGATTGTGGACGCATACAGGGCCGATCCTTTATGCACTTTCAGGTTTACATTAAGTGGATTTTCCCAGCTTTTTGCTATTTTGCAGGAAGTGTCGGGGGAACAATGGGCGTCTACCATCCGGAAAAACATGCCTATCATGATGATTCAAGGCTCGGAAGACCCGGTGGGTGACTATGCTAACGGCACAAACGAGGTGCGAAAAATACTTCGCAAAGCCGGCGTGAGCAACGTGGAGTATATCACGTATCAAGATGCACGCCACGAGGTGTTGAATGAAACAAACCGATATGATGTGTATGAAGATGTACTGGCATATTTAAAGCGATGGTGGAAACACTGAGTTAATTCAGATATTTGATATAAAACACAAATCGTATATTAAATAAATATTATATTTAAAGGGAAACAAACGGTATGGTAGAGAATTTTTTGTATTCTATTTTTGGTTCAATATTTGCGCTGACACCAATGGATGCCATTAAAATGGTAATCATGTGGTCTATTGGCGGCATATTGATTTTCTTAGCTATCAAGCGAAACATGGAACCATCGCTTTTGTTGCCGATGGGCTTTGGCGCTATTTTGGTAAATTTACCTTTTTCAGGCGCAGTAACCCAGGTGATAGACGGAGCTACAGAAGAAGGCGCACTAAGCGTGCTTTTTGATGCAGGCATTGCAAACGAGCTGTTCCCGCTTCTGTTGTTTATCGGTATCGGGGCCATGATTGATTTCGGGCCACTTCTCAAAAACCCGAAACTGTTATTGTTTGGTGCAGCGGCGCAGTTTGGAATATTCTTCACATTGATGGTTGCGGCCATCATCGGAAACTTTTATCCTGACGTGTTCAGCCTGCAAGATGCGGCATCGGTGGCAATCATCGGCGCAGCAGACGGCCCAACTGCTATTTTTGTGGCAAACTACTATCAAACACAGTACGTGGGCGCTATCATAGTGGCGGCATACAGCTACATGGCTCTGGTACCTATCATTCAGCCACCGTGCATAAAGCTAATCACTACAAAAAAAGAACGCAAAATCAAGATGCCGTATGAAGTGTCCGAAGTAGGCAAACCCATCCGTATTTTGTTCCCCATAGTAGTAACAGTGATAGCGGGCTTGATTGCACCACGCAGTGTGGCCCTTGTCGGGTTCTTAATGTTTGGCAACTTGATTCGTGAGTGTGGTGTGCTGAACAGCTTATCTGAAACAGCGCAAAATAACCTAGCGAATTTAATCACCATTTTCCTTGGTATTACGGTAGCTGTGAAGATGCAAGCAGATTTGTTCTTGAACGTCGGCACGTTAATCATCATGGCGCTGGGTATGGTAGCGTTTGTGATGGATACCATAGGCGGTGTACTTTTTGCAAAGTTCCTTAACTTGTTTGTGAAAAGTAAGGTTAACCCAATGATAGGCGCGTGTGGAATATCGGCTTTTCCAATGTCCAGCCGTGTTATACACAAAATGGGCCTTGAAGAAGACCCACAAAATTTCCTTTTAATGCATGCGGCAGGCGTGAACGTAGGTGGGCAGATAGCCTCGGTTATCGCAGGCGGACTGATACTGAATTTGATAGCAAAATAAACCATAAAAACGCTACAGGAGGACTATTATGATAGCGAGCGCAATGCAGGTGATGATATTTGGGATGCTGGGTATTTTTGTCGTGATGGGAATGATTATTGGCGTCATTACATTGCTACAAAAAATCACTACAGTTAAATAAAACATCTAAAGTTTTAATGCCGGTCAAGCTTTTTAAGCTTGACCGGCATTTGTGTTAGTGGTTAATGCTCTTCTACCGTGAGCAAAAAATTACAAACGTCATCGCCGTCGCCTATAGTTTTAGTTCTACCCCAAACAAGCTTCGGGTGCATATCACCGTATATTATATCATCGCCCCTACAAAATGCTTTTGTGATCTCAGGGTATCCATATTTTGTGCAAATGTCGCTATATGGACACTTTGTCATATCAAAATGCATTTTTTTGCTTGAAATTTCATGAAAAACAGCATCGAAATTTTGCTTTTTTCCAAACTTTTTCTTTGTCATGTTGCCAAACATCACAGGCATTTTTTTATAAACAAAGGGTATCTTCATGAATTTTTTCACTATTTTCGCGGCACTGTCGCTTCTCAATTTTATAAAAGAAAACATAAATGCAAGCGCATCTTCGCGGCTGATTCCGTTTCGTATTTGCGCATCTAAAACAGCTATGCAAGGATAAATTTTCACGTGGGTATGTGGGTGCATCGCCTGTGGTTCGTATTCATTTTCCTTGCAGAGCTCTGAAAATCGCACGATAGACGCGTCTGATATTTTTTCACCGATGCCTTGCCCGTAAACTTTTATCAAGTGTGTTCTTGCCTGCGACAAGAATTGATTTTTTGCCATTTCATCCTCCTTAGGCAAGCGCCCATTTTGCGCTTTCTGTTTGTAGCCTTATCATGTTTTCGTAGTCTTTAGACAGTTTCAGCATTTCGCCGTGTGTTCCCTCGGCCGACACTTTACCGTCTTTCAGCAGTACAATTTTATCCGCGCCGGCAATAGTCCTCATCCTATGCGCAATTACAATAACTGTTTTGTCTTTTGTCAGCTTCGAGATAGCCTTTTGTACTTTGCTTTCGTTTTGAATGTCTAGAGATGAGGTGGCCTCGTCTAAAAGCACAATGGGTGCATCCTTCAAAAGTGCTCGTGCTATAGACAGCCTTTGGCGCTCACCACCTGAAAGTTTAGACCCGTTTTCGCCTATAAGTGTGTTATACCCGTCGGGCATACCGGTGATAAAATCATGGCACATCGCGTTTTTGGCGGCAGCTATAACTTCGTCGTCTGTAGCGCCTTTTCTACCTATACGGATGTTTTCCATCACGGTGTTGTTGAATAAAGTCACGTCTTGGAACACAATTGAAATTTCTTTAAGCAGCACTTCAGGCTCTATGCAGTTCACGTCTTCGCCACCTATGGTCACTTTTCCGTTGTCTATATCCCAAAACCTTGCCGCAAGCTTCATTGCGGTGGTTTTACCACCGCCGGAAGGCCCTACAAGCGCGGTGACTTCGCCCTGCTTTGCGGTGAAATTAACGCCATTTAGCACGGTTTCGCTTGTGTCGTAAGAAAAATTGACATCGGTAAAACTAATATCATATCCTTTGGGTGACATTGCCTCGTTACCGGTTTGAATTTTTGTGTTTTGGAATTCTTTCATTCTGTCAACACTTTTTAGCGAGATGAATATTCCACCGAGGTTCACCAGTGCTCCTGCGAGGGGGTCATATATTCTTGAAGCTATCATTAAAAACACAAGGAATGTCAGCAGTGGGATTTCACCGCTTGCCAGTAGCGTCACACCGACAATCATGGTGGTGGCGATTCCCACTTTTAGTATCATTTGAGATAAATTTATAAAGCTACCCATCACAAATTCGGACTTAATGCTTGCTTTTTCATAGTCGTCAAAATGGGTGTTCATAGTGCGTAGGTGGGTATCCTCGCGGTTGTTTGCCTTGATGTCTTTTACATTTTCAAGGCATTCTTGGATTTTATCAAGATATGTCAGCTGGATTGCTTTTGTCTTTAAGACAAAATAAGTTTGCAATTTTTTGCTGGCAAAAGTCAGCAAGAAAGACACAGGAATTACCCAGGTGAGGGACAGCGCAAGCCTCCAGTCAAAGAAAAACATGCCAAAGCCCATAATGATAGTGGAAATTATCGAGCCGATAAACCCGGGAATAAAGTGTGAAAAAGCGTTTTCCATCATGGTTACATCACCCATGACGGTGTTTGTGACGTCTGATAAATCCTTTTTGCCAAAGAATGAAAGAGGTAATTTACGAAGTGTTTCGGCTAAAGAAATACGCATGTTTGCGCTTTCGGCGTACGCTGAAATATAGCAAAAGTTATACTGAAAATAATATAATATTGCCAGCAGTACTAAAGTGAAGATTGCATATCCCGCATATAATAGCATGGTGTACACTGGGCTGGAGTCTTCTAAAATAGGCAATAAAGTATCTTGCATGAAGTAATAAGAAATTGCACTTACAGACATAATGGCAAGATTTATGACAACAGTGATAATGCTTGCTTTTAAAAGTTCGCTTGCACCTTTATCGGTCAGTGCAAAAGTTTTTTGTAAGAAGTTTTTCATTATGCGGACACCTCGCTTTCGTTCCAAATAAAGGCATTGTTATATTCTTGCCACATTTCGTTGTACAGTCCGTTTTCAGCTACAAGTTCTTTATGTGTGCCGTGCTCTTTGATTTTTCCGTCTGCCAAGACATAGATCGAGTCGGCGTTTTTAATGGTGGATAGCCGGTGTGCAATCATCAGCACAGTTTTACCTTTTGTAAGCTCGCTCATTGCAAGCTGAATTTGATGCTCGTTTTCAGGATCGGCAAAAGCTGTGGCTTCATCAAGTAAAATGATTGGTGCATCACGTAAAATTGCTCTTGCAAGTGCGATACGTTGTGCTTCGCCGCCCGAGAGATAAACGCCTTTTGTGCCGTAGATAGTGTCAAGCCCGTTTGGAAGCTTTGCTATGATATCCTCGCATCTTGCGGCTTTAAGGGCTGCGTTCACTTCTTGGATGGTAGCGTCCGGCTTTCCTTCACGTAGATTGTCTATAATACTGGCTTTGTAAAGATTAGTGTTTTGAAACACAAACGATATATGCTTCATCAGCTCAGAACCGGCAATGTCTCGCACATCTACATTACCGATTTTGATGCTGCCGCTGTCCACATCCCAAAAACGTGGAATGAGGGTGGCAAGGGTGGTTTTGCCACCACCGGATGGACCCACAAACGCAACAGTTTGCCCTTGCTTTATAGTCATTGTGACATTATCCACAGCTTTGTTATCATTGCCGGGGTATGTAAAGGAAACATTTTCTATAGAGACATCTGAGTTTTCAGGAGTTTTAGGATGAACAGACTCCTCTAAAGGCTTTTCATTCAGTAAGCTCTCTATCCTATTTAATGCATCACTTGCAAGCATGGAATGCTGCATCACCCACATGATTTTCATCAGCATCAGTGAAGAAATCGGTGTAAAAATCAGATAAAAGAAGAAACTTTGAAAGAACATTATCATATCGCTTTGGCCATTGATAAGTAAAATAGACGATATAACTAAAAATATCGGTGTGCTTGCAAGAAAAACTTGGAACATCGTCATCGGCATTCTCATGCGATAA
Source organism: uncultured Oscillospiraceae bacterium (assembly GCA_964370165.1). GTDB lineage: Bacteria > Bacillota > Clostridia > Oscillospirales > Ruminococcaceae > JAAYCI01. The sequence continues at coordinate 17,095 of CAYJIG010000014.1, read as the reverse complement.
GAATACTCTGAAACATATTTTTTGTATGTTTGTATGATGTTGTTAAATCGCTCAAACGAAAATACACTTTGGTTAAAAGTCTTTACAACAGGAATTCCGCGCACATATTCAGTAGCCTCGTTATTCATGTTTTCCAGCGCCGATTGATATTGCTTTATACGTGTGGGCTGATCTTTACCCATGCCAGACATCATCGCAACTGCCGCCAAAACAAGAGGAACAAGACTGATTAGCCCTAAACGCCAATCGAAAACAAACAAAACTATAATCACGGCTATAGGCGTAGTTAAAGCCCCAACAATATCCGGCAGCTGGTGCGCAAGATATGTTTCGGTGGCCCCTGCGCTGTCGTTTATAATTCTACGTAGCTTGCCACTACCCATGCTGGTGAAAAAACCTAAAGGTAGTTTCATGATGTGGCCCAGTGCGGCTTTACGTATGTTTGTTGCTATACGGTAAGCTGCAATGTGTGTACACATCAAGGCGGCCAAATAAATCAGCATTGCACCAATAGCACTTCCTACAGCAAGCCAGGCATTTCTCACTATACTTTCTGTAAGAGTTATGTTTGGGTAGGCGTCAATAATTTCTTTTACGCCCAAATATATGAAAATAATGGGCAAAATAGTCATGACAGCGCTAACTCCCGACAAAACCATACCAAGCGTTGTCAGATGTCTGTGTTTTCCCGCAAAGACAAACAGTCTTTGTAAAAGCGGTGTTTGTTTTTCTTTTTGCATTGTTTGATATCTCCTTTTTGTATAAAATCAGTTAAATTTATATCGACATAAAGTTAGTTCACGCTAACTCAAGGCTAAAAAATAAAAGGACTACTGTCCTAATATTTCTTTGGTTCCGGCATAATAAAATCGTTGGACTTTTGCGATATATTCAAAGGCTTCTTCTCGGGTTAAGTCATGGTGGATAGCCTCAAGCATGTTCGTAATGCCGGATGTAGACATCACATGAATAAAAAACCGATTAATTTTATCTAGTTTAAAGTTGTCACGTTCTACTGCTTTAATAGAGGAGCGCTCTTCCACTTCTATCATTTTGTCAACAAAGTTTTCGTATTTTGTGCCTGTAGAGCAAGAAAAAAGAAGTTTTGAAAGCTTGAAATTATTATAGAGCAGATCTAAAACAGCAAATGTTCCTTTGCCCATATCCTCAGTGGTTTCGGCGCTGTCAAAATCATAGTTATCTCCAACTTCTTCATGAAGTTTTGTGAAAAGTAAAAGCACCTCTTGTGCAAAATCGCCGACAATTACCTCAAACAAATCCTCTTTGCTTTTATAGTGGTTATACAACGCACCGGTTGTGACCTTTGCATTTTTTGCGATTTCACGTAAATTTGATGCCATAAACCCTTTGTTTAAAAACTCTTCTTTTGCGGAATGCAGGATACGCTCTTTTGTAAGCTCTGATGAATAGCTCATATGGTTCACCTCGCATAACAAAGTTACTTTTAGTAACCATGTTATCATTATCGTTTTTAATTGTCAATACTTATAAAAACATATTGACAAATCACTTAGTTTATTATATCATTCAAAGTAAGTTAGCCATAACTAACTTAAGCTGTTATGACGTTACATGCATAGCAGTTTCTTTTAGGCACAGAGGTTAGCTCACGCTAACCTAACAAGAGAGGACAAACTTATGAGTGTTGTTATTGTTGGCGGAAACGAATGTATGGAAAGAAGATATATAGATACTTGCAAGCAATATGGCTGTAAAGCTAAAGTTTTCACAAAAATGAGGGGTGATGTCAGAAGTAAGTTTGGCACACCGGACATGATTATATTATTCACAAATACTGTTTCGCATAAGCTTGTAGCATGTGCCAACTGCGAGGCAAAGCGGTGCAAGGCAAGAATCGAGCGCTCGCATTCAAGCTCTATTTCTGCGCTTAAAAATATTTTGGAGGCAATGTAAGTCTGATATGATAAGTGAAAAATTACTTATAGAACATTGCTCGCTTACATTATCTAGCCTTAAAACTGCAAGCTTGTTTACTGTGAGATTTGCAAGCATTGATAGTTTGCGCGACGAGATAAAGTCTTGGAATCATAAGTTTTTTGTCAAGGGTATAAAGCTTGTTTTGCTTAAAGCAGGGGATAGCTCGGCGCTTGTTTACTTGTATAGAGAAGATATGCTGAAAAGTGATTTTGAAAACTCGACCGCTAAAGGCATACTTTCAGAGTATGGATATAAAGACTTAAGCATAGAAAAAGCTATTGAGAAACTTTCGAAAAGGCTTTCAACATACGACGAATTCCCACATGAGATTGGACTATTCTTAGGGTATCCACCAAACGATGTCAAGGGATTTATCTGCAACGGCGGTAAAAACTGTAGCCTGTGTAAATACTGGAAAGTATATGGAGATAAAGACAAGGCCCTTAAAAAATTTACAAGGTATGACAAATGTAAAGAAGTGTATAAACGTTTGTGGAAAGACGGCAGGGATATTATAGAGCTTACTGTTAAAAAGCAGTTAGCAGCTTGATAATATATAAAACCATTTTAGAAGGAGATTTTTATTATGAGCAAAGTAGCAGTGGTTTATTGGAGTGGCACAGGAAACACAGAGGCTATGGCAAACTATATAGCCGAGGGTGCTAAAGGTGCCGGTGCAGAAGTTAATGTTATGACATCTGCTGAGTTCACAAAAGATATGGTGGGCGGGTATGATAGCATAGCTTTTGGTTGTCCATCCATGGGCGCAGAAGTGCTGGAAGAAAGCGAGTTCCAACCAATGTGGGACGACGTGAAAGACAGCCTGGCCGACAAAAATGTATTACTTTTCGGCTCATACGGTTGGGGCGACGGCGAATGGATGAGAAACTGGGAAGAGGAAACCACCGCTAAAGCCTTAGAAACATATATGTGCAACGAAACACCTGATGATGATGCACAAGCAGCTTGCAAAGCATGCGGCGAAAAGCTGGCATAAAGTTTCACCTAAAATAGAATCATACCACAGTAAACCCGAAAATACATCTTGGGTTTACTGCTATTGGTGGGGGGATAAATGCGAAAAGAAGCAAGAATGATTTTAAATGTATCAAGAAGACTACTGCTGGATACGTCAAAAACAGAAAAGCAAATAGTGAAAATGTTATATGTCTCGGAAACTTATCTAAGGCAGTTATATTTGCAAACTTTTGATGTGCCGCCCAAAAGATATATAAGAAGGGTGAAACTAAAAAAAGCAAAAACCCTGCTTAGGATTTCTGATAATACCATTAGTGCGATTGCTTATGAAATAGGGTATACAAACACAAGTAAATTCAGCGAGGCGTTTAAAACAGCATATAAAACAACTCCATCGGAATATCGTAAAATTTCCAAATAGGAATAAAAATGCGGTTTTGGAGTGGAAAAAATCTGCCTTTAAAATGTATACTTATAAGACTAAAGACACAGGAGGCGTTGAAAATGTTGAGTTTTATCACAAAACAGCATAAATTGATTTTTGCAGCAGGTGCGGCGGTTGGCGTGGCTGTTATAGGTGCGTTGAAAACCAAAACAGCTCGTGAGTTTGCCGTTAAAAGCGTTGCCGGTGGTATCATGCTAAAAGATAAAGTGCTGGAAACAGCGGCTAATATCAAAGAAGAAGCAGACGATATTGTGTGTGAAGCTAAAACTGCCGCTCAGCAAGGTTGCATAGACACAGAAAAATGTGACTGTGAAGAAAAATGTGAATGTGTTGAGTAAGTACTACTTAGGGAGAATTCTATGAAATATCACATAGTTTGTGATAGGCCCGCGAGGCTTCGAATTCGTTTTGGTAAATACATCATAACAAAGGAGCAGTCTTACGGTATATCCGAACTGCTCCTTTCTTTATCCGGGGTTGAAAACGTACAAGCGAATGAGATAAACGGCTCGGTGCTTATCAAATATGACGGTGAAGATGCAAGAGAGCTTATATTAAACAAGCTGTCATCTCTTAAACTTTCTGATATAAAAGACGGCGTTCCTACAGAGGAGCAACGAGCTGGTATCTTAGAAAACGAGATAAAAAAGAAGATAGTAAAGCATTGTGCGTTTCATTTTGCAAGGCAGATGTTCATGCCGGCTTTACCGAATAAAATTTATACAGTGTCTCGTGCAATCCCTTACATCGTAAGTGGGCTTAAAGCGTTGTCGGCCAAGAAAATCAATGTCGAGGTTTTAGACGGCACGGCGATAGGCGCTTCATTATTATCGAAAAACTACAAGACGGCTTCCTCCACAATGTTTTTGCTGGGTCTTTCCGACTTGTTGCTTGAATACTCTAATTCAAGGGCAAAGCACGCCCTAGCCCAAAGCTTGACCATTAATGTTGATAAAGTGTGGCTGGTGAAAGATGGAGAGGAAATAGAAATTCATCACAGTGATGTTATGGTTAAAGATGTTATCCGTGTGCGAAAAGGTAGCCTAATACCCATGGATGGCACCGTTGTAAGTGGGGATGCGCTGATAAATGAAGCCACAATGACGGGCGAGCCTATTGCTGTTCATAAAACCATAGACAGCACAGTTTTTGCAGGTACAGCTTTAGAGGATGGCGAAATTGATATAGAGGTTTTAAGCTTGCGAAATGATTCTCGCATAGCAAAAATCGTGAATCTTATCGACACAGGTGAGAAAGAGAAGGCTTTGGTGCAAGGCAAGGCCGAAAGGCTGGCCGACGACATAGTTCCGGTAAGTTTTGGCTTGTTTTTAGTCACCATAGCACTCACAGGAAACATCGCAAAAGCGTTGTCTGTGCTCATGGTGGATTTCTCATGTGCCATTAAGCTGACAACCCCTATTACAGTTATTTCGGCGCTTAAAGAAAGCGTTAACCATGATGTTTTGGTAAAAGGCGGAAAGTATCTTGAGGTTTTATCAAAGGTTGACACAGTGGTGTTTGATAAAACAGGCACCCTTACAAACGCAGTTCCAAAAGTGTCTAAAGTGATAGCGGTAAACGACAAATACTCGCAAGACGATGTGCTGAAAATTGCCGCATGTCTTGAAGAGCATTTCCCACACAGTGTAGCGGCGTCTATTGTCACCGAGGCAAAAATGCGCAACATTCACCATCCCGAAAAACATGGAAAAGTTGAATATATTGTGGCGCATGGCATCGCCAGCCAATATAACAGCAAGCATGCGATAATTGGCAGTAAACATTTTGTTTTTGAAGATGAAAATGTACCATATCCAAAAGATAAAGATGAATTGATCAACACCCAAATCGGAAACGACAGCGCCGTGTACCTTGCAGTGGATAACGAACTTGTAGGTATTATTTGTATAAATGATCCACCAAGAGATGATGCGAAATTTACTATTGATATGCTTCGTCGTGAAGGTATAAAAAATATATTCATGATTACCGGCGACGGCGAAAACAACGCAAAATATACAAGCGAAGTTTTAGGTATTGATAAGTATTATGCGTCGGTTTTACCCGATGGTAAAGCTGAAATCATAGAAAATCTGAAATCGGAAGGCCGAGTTATACTAATGGTTGGCGACGGAATAAACGACACACCGGCACTTAGCACAGCGGATGTTTCGCTTACTCTTAATGGATCGTCTGATATCGCAAGAGAAGTAGCAGATATTTCTGTGCTTTCAGACCAACTTATCAAAATAATTGAAGTCAGAAGACTATCAAAAAAGCTTATGCAAAAAATATACAGGCAATATGGAATAATAGTATCGTTTAACACATCGCTTATCATTCTTGGGATTTTTGGTACAATCATGGCAGGTACATCTGCATGGCTGCATAATGCATCAACTATTATGCTGACACTCACATCTGCAAGGCCTGTAATGAAAAAAGAAGACGAAATAAAACTTTTGGAGGCGAATAATAATGAGTCAACATAAATTTTGGTCTTACCTAGCAGTTTTTGCAATGATCATGTGTATTTTGACAGGGTATAAGCACAAGTAAAAATCAAGTTACAACGTTTAAACTCCATAATAAAATAGTGAAAGCCTTATAAAAATTTGGTTTTCACTATTTTGATGTGTATATCCATTTCAAACATCAAACTCAATTTGACATTTGGGCTTAAAGCTGTTAAAACTACTGATAGTGTTATTGGTTTGGAAAAAATAAAGAAGTAAAAAAACAGCTAGTTGGAAACCGAGGGTGAAAAATGACTATAGTAAGTATAATTTTATTATCAATAGGACTTGCAGTGGACGCAGGGTGTGTATGTACAAGCAACGGCTTGATATATAAACCAAACATAATAAAATCGGCAAAAATAGCATTGCCGTTTGCAATTTTCCAAGGAATTATGCCGCTTATCGGGTATTTTGGGATAGGATTTTTCCCTGATGAATTATTCAGGTACAATCACATAATAGCATTTTTGTTACTATGTATTGTGGGGATGAAAATGCTGGTTGATGGCATTAAATCCCCTACCACGGAATGTGCACAGGAGATTCCGAAACAATTCACGATGAAAATCATGATTACACAGGCGGTTTCAACCAGTATAGACGCCTTAACTGTAGGGATAACGCTTGGAAATCAAACAGTACCGTTTATGCTTAAGGCTGTCGTGATCATAGCAATGATTACTTTTAGCATGTGTTTTGCCGCTGTTATCATAGGCAAAAAAATAGGTACAAAACTCAACAACAAAGCGGAAATTATTGGTGGGGTAGTGTTGGTGTTGATTGCTGTAAAACTGCTCATGGATGGAATGTGAAGGTGGTTTTATAGATAGTCGTTAAGCGTTTATATTCACAGTGTATGGAGAGCGTTGTTGTATGACGGCTCCTGATGGATGTAAATAGGTATATGAAGGAATATAACTAGGTATATTTAAGCAAAAAGTATTGACAGCGATAAGCATATGAAGTATAATTATTTTTGCTGTCATATCCGGGTGTGGCGCAGTTGGTAGCGTGCTTGACTGGGGGTCAAGAGGCCGCAGGTTCAAGTCCTGTCACTCGGACCAAATTCCACTGACTTTTGTCGGTGGAATTTTTTGTTATAGCGATATATTTTGGGTGCAAAGCATGTTTGCACTTTATTTTACGATTTTTCAATCCTTGCAAAAAGCACCGGCGTACGTAATGTGTACGTAATGGGAAATATTAGGTTGCGTATTGACTGTATTTGTCAACCATTATTATAATAAAATTGGTCTTGTTCCCAAAAGTTGCGCCAAAAGCAAAGTTAGTAAAAAATATGATAAACTAACAAAAAAGGAGCACTGTAAAATGGCAAGAAAGAACTATACTGTAGAGCAAATTGTGGTAAAACTGCGGGAAGTAGAATTGTTTTGCGGATAAGGAAAAACTATAGAGGAAGCCTGCCGTCAGAGTGAAATCACACAGCAGACCTAATATCGATGGAGAAAGCAATACGGCGGAATGCATACCTCTGATGCAAGGCGGATGAAAGAGCTTGAGAAAGAAAATGAGCGACTAAAAAAGTTAGTTGCTGAACTTAGCTTGGACAACGCCATCTTGAAAGATGTGAACTTAAAAAACTTTTAAGCCCGGCAAAGCGAAAAGCGGCTGTCGAATATGCTGTTAAAAAATATAAGGTCAGCGAGAGACAGGCTTGTCGGACGTTAAAAATAAGCCGTAATACATTTCGTTATGAGGCAGTGAAACGCGAGGATGAAGATAACATCCGAGCAGAAATCATAATTTCTCGCTACTAATTATGGCAGGGTGGGCTACCGTATGGTTACCAATATGATGCGAAATAGTGAACATAAAATCAACCACAAATTCGTGGAAGACAGAACTGTGGACGGAAAGAAGATCCGGTTTTTGAATATCATAGACGAAGCCGAGCGCAGATGTATCGCTAGTATCCCAAGGCGCAGTTGGCGTAATCATGACGTTATTGAAGCACTTGCAAATGCAATGCTACTTCATGGCACTCCTGAATATTTAAGAAGTGATAATGGCACAGAATTCACGGCCAATAAAATCAGAAAATGGATTAAGAATGCATGCGTCATTACAGCGTATATCGAACCCGGCTCTCCTCGGGAAAATGGTTTTTGTGAGAGTTTTAATGCAAGAATGAGAGCTAAGTTTTTGAATGGGGAGCTTTTTGGTAACATGATCGAAGCAGAAATCTTAACGAAGAGATGGGTGCAGTATTACAATGAAATTAGGCCTCGTAGCAGCCTTGGTGGCAGACCACCTGCACCTCAGACAATCATACCTTTAACAGCGTGACAAAATTTATACACAGACGGCTCCATCGCTCTTGAGCGTTCAAAAATTAAGTACTTTGGTTTAAGGAAACTATGTATTGCAAACGATGACTTAAGTGAGATTTACTAACATTGGTTTTGGACCGAAAAATGGGGGCAGCTCACCTTTATTTATCTAAACGCTCATTGCTGATGTTGCGAACACTCTCTCTATATCGTATTTCCGGCATGAAAATTGATTCGCGATTTACGATTTGATTTTTTGACTTAATCCGCTCCATAAGCATGTTTCCGCATCGTTCACCAAGGACCCATGCATTTGGTTGGGCAAATGTTGGCTCAACATACAAAATATCAGATAGCTGTACATCACAAGGGCTCACAAAGGAGATGTCACCGGGAACTTTAATACTATGCTCTTTACAATACCTTAAAAATCCTATAGTAGTATGGCTGTGAGAGATTACGACGGCAGTAGGTGGTTTTGCCGATGAAAGCATCTTTTCTGCACTTTTATAGCCGAACTCTTTGGTAAGCGGACCTTCAAAATAAAATGGATTTTCCTTTATCATATGTACATCTATATTGTTTAATGCTCTTTGTATATTCACAAGCCTATCATTATGCGAACTCAAGTATGATGGGCCACATATTATTCCGATTTCACGATGACCATTTGCAATGAGGTGGCAACACAAATCATAAGAAACGGACCCGAAATCAGAATCAATAAAATCTCCTATAAAATTTGGACTGGTATTTCTTCTGTGGAGCAAAACAGTTGGTATATTTTGGCTTATCTCTGCTATATATTCATCGTTAAATCCGGTGGAGTTAATAATCAATCCATCCACCTGTCGTTCTTTCATAAGCCTTAAATAGTTCGTCTCAGTTTCTTTTTCCGATAAAGTGTTGCAATAAAATAAATTGTAGTTACAGGGGCGAATTATGCTTTCGATAGACTTGGTTATCTCGCCAAAGTGCTCGTTGTTTCCATCAGATATAAGCATGGCAATAGTTTGAGTGCTGTCATTTTTTAAGCTACGTGCCAATAGATTTGGGTGGTAATTGTATTTTTCTATGGTTTCAAAAACACGGGCTTTCTTCTCACTTGAAACACCTGCGCTATTGTTAATCACTCTTGATACTGTCGACAATGAAACATTTGCTTGAAGAGCGATATCTTTGATAGTAACGTTATTTTTTTTGGTTTTGCTCATTCGTTTTCACCTCTTAAAAAATCGGAATGCTTAATTTCAACTGCTGACATAAGGGTTATAAAACTTCAAATACAATACAAATATACAACAAAATCGCAGATAAAACCAGAGGTTTATTTCATTTTTTTGAAAACGTTGCCAAAATCAGATTTAAAAGAAAGATTGTTGACAATAAATATACAATAATGCACATAAATATTCTGCATTATATACAAATTTTGTAAATAGCATTGCAATCAAAGTGAGCTTATGTATAATTGACCTATAATCATTTTTGAAAACGTATTCAAAAATTATTATATATTATGTTAAAATTATTATGAAAAATGAAGGAGACTGGTATGAAAAAGTTGTTAGCAATACTTCTGGCGTTAGCACTATTAACCTTAGCTGCTTGTGGAGGCGATCAAGTGGCGCCTTCCGAAAGTGCAGATTCCGTCGCACCTGCGGCAAGCGTAAGTGAAGAGAGCGGTGCAACAGGCGAACCTATTAAAATAGGTCTTGCAACTGTATTAACAGGCGAGAGAGCTCTTGAAGGAGAATATGCTTCAAATGCAGCAGAGCTTATTACCGAAGAAATAAACTCCGCAGGTGGCGTCCTCGGTAGGCCGATTGAAATCGTTATCGAAGATGGTCTGGGGACAGATGTTGGTGCAGTGAATGCTTTTAGAAAACTTGCTGATATCGAGGATATTGTTGCAATTATCGGAAGCGATAACTCAAACGACAACATAGCTATAGCAAATGAAGCGCTGGAGGCTCAGATAGTTACAACTGCACAAGGTTCAAGCCCGACACTTCGTGATATATGCAACGAAAATGAGTGGCTATTCCAGTTGAGAGCGGCCGAAGAGACTATGATTGATGCTCTTATAGGCTTTGCGGTTGAAGATCTCGGATATGAAAAATTTGCTATTATCCATGACACAGAGACTAACTCAAGCGACCAGACTGATTTGTTTATAGCTGCATTAGAAAAAAGAGGCTTAGAGCCTGTTGAAGTTGTTTCATTCACAACAGGAACAAAAGACTTTACTTCGCACATAACAAATATTCAGCAAGCAGAGCCTGATGCGATTATCGGCGCTACATTATTCAATGAAGCGGCAATAATAGCAGAACAAATTCGTGCATTTGGTATGACTGATATGCCTATATTCGGATCAAATGCTTGGGCAGATCCTGTTACCATTGAACTGGGTGGCGAAGCACTTAACGGCGTTTACAGTGCGGCAGCTTGGGTTCCAAACACAACAAATCCAAAAGGCGCTGCATTCTCACAAAAATATGAAGAAACATACGACCAAGAATGTGCTAAAGCAGCAGCACAAATTTATGATCACGTAAGCATTATTTGTGAAGCTATTGAGATTGCCGGAACAACTGATCGCGCAGCAGTCAGAGATGCAATGAATACGATTTCAGATTATGAAGGTGCAATAACAAATTATGATATCAGAACAAATGGTGATTGCGGTCGTGGTGGTCTTGTTGTAGTGATAGAAGATCTTGTACCAACAGTTCTTCAAGAGATATATTCAGAAAAGCAAATTTAACCAAGATGAAATAAAATATCACCGCGATCGACTTTGCTTATGCGGTGATATTTTATTTTAAATGACATATAAAAACTCAAGGAGAATTAATTATGCAACAGATAATTCAACTTGCGATATCAGGCGTATCCACCGGAGTAGTATATGGTCTTATTGCTATGGGCATGGTACTAATATTTCGTGCAGTCGGTGTTATGAATTTTGCACAGGGTGAATTTTTAATGTTTGGTGGGTATTTAAGCTATACATTCAACCAAACATTTGAGCTGAATATCGTGATTTCTCTTATTTTGGCATCAATATGCATGGGATTTGTGGGCGTTTTATTTATGCGCTCGGCATATTGGCCGCTCCGAGATGCTCAAGTGCGAGCAATAATTGTAAGTGCTATGGGTGCATCAATGGTATTCAAAGAAGGCTCAAGGCTTATTTGGGGTTCTATTCCGGTGAAGGTGGATAGAGTCATAGAAAGTCCGATAACTCTTCCGGGCGGAGCAATAATACAAGGGCAGTACCTTGCAATCATTATAGTTGCGGCTATGATTATGCTTCTTGTTTATCTTCTTTTGGAAAAAACATTTATCGGCCATATAATGCAAGCTACGGCGCAAGATAAATATATGGCATCTATGATAGGTGTTCCGGTTATTTTTTCTATTGCCTTAACCTTCGCCTTAAGCGCTATCATAACAGGAATTGGCGGAGGACTTTTAGCACCTTTGTTTTTTATTACAAACTCAATGGGCGCGGTATCTGGTGCAAAAGCTTTTGCGGCAATAGTTATCGGTGGATTTGGAAGTGTTCCGGGAGCTGTTGTTGGTGGTCTTATTGTAGGACTTGTAGAAGCTTTCGGTGGTGCATATATAAGTACTACTTACCAACTTGTAATTATTTATGTTGTTTTAATATTTATGCTTATGTGGAGACCTCAAGGAATATTTAGCAGCAAAATACAAGAAAAAGCGTAGGTGCACGTTATTATGAAGATAAAGAACAATGAAAATTATATAAAGAAAATATTGACTTTGTTTCCAGTGTTTTTATTGATAATATTTACAATGCTACCATTCACACTCGGAAGCTATATGTTAAGAGTTATGAATATGACTCTTATTACATATTTATGTGTACTTAGTGTTTATGTACTTCTTGGTATGTGTGGGCAAAACTCGTTTGCTCAAGCAGGTCTTTGGGGTGTTGGGGCATATACGGCAGCGAATATGGTTATGAAACTCGGATTGTCACCGATAGTGGCACTGATAATTGCAACTGTTGGTACTGCGATTTTTGCATTTGTATTGGGATTTGCATTTTTTAGATTGCGACAATATTATTTCACGTTTGCCTCTGTTGGTCTTATGACTATTCTAAATGGTCTTTTTATGAACTGGGAACCAGTTACAGGCGGAGCTCTTGGCATGCAGAATGTTCCGAATTTTTCGATAGCTGGAATAGTGATTGAAAGTGAAACGGCAAATTTTTATATGATATTGGCAATTTGCACCATCGCGTTTTTATCTATGCGTTTGCTATTCAACTCTTCTATAGGACGCTCATTTATGGCGATTCGTGATAACGAGATTGCTGCAAATTGTATGGGGGTTAACAGTCTGCTAACAAAAAGCATAGCCTTTGGAATATCAGGAGCACTATGCGGAATAGCAGGTGGATTGTATGCATTTTTATCAGGGTATTTAAGCTATCAAACATTCACCTATCAGCAGTCTACCATGTATCTTATTATGATAATGCTAGGTGGAACCATTTCGCCGGCAGGAGCTATAATAGGCACTCTAATTATTTCGCTGCTTCAAGAATTTGTGCGTCCACTTGCAAATTATATGCAGCTGATTTACGGTGCAGGTATTATGATACTTATGATAGTTCAACCTGAAGGAATTTTAGGAGGAGGTAAGGCATTTTATGACAAATTCTTCAACAGAAAAAAAGCCAATACTGAAACTAATTGATCTTCTTAAAAGATTTGGTGGGGTAACTGCAGCCGATAATATTTGTATAGAACTTTATGGTGGTGAAGTGTTTGGCCTAATAGGTCCAAATGGTTCAGGAAAAACCACACTTCTAAACCTTATCACGGGTATATACAAAGTTGATGGTGGTAATATTTTACTATACGAAGAAAATATAACAAAAAAAAGTATTCACGGCAGAGCTAAATTAGGTATAGTGCGAACGTTTCAGCATCCAAGACTACTGCTGCGATGTGATATTGAGACAAATGTGTTAGTAGGCCTTGATTTGGCAACTAAACGCAAAATAAAAAAATCAAAAAATCACAAAGAGAGAATGGAAAAACTACTTGATGCCGCCGGACTTTCTGGGGTTGATTTAAAAGACAGTACAGACAAGCTTTCATATGGACAGCAGAAGATGCTAGAAATAGTCAGAGCAATGTTAAGTTATCCAAAAGTCTTATTGCTGGATGAGCCTGCGGCGGGACTGAATTCTGTAGAAATGAATTATATCCGTGCCCTGATCAATATAGCGGTAGCCGAAGGAGTTGCTGTACTTTTGATAGAGCATTCTATGGATCTTGTTATGGAAATTTGCGATAGAATTACTGCTTTGAATTTCGGCAAACAGCTAACTACCGGAACACCTTCCGAAGTTCAACAAAATGAAGATGTCATTGAAGCATATCTTGGAGGGGGTGAAGAGTTTGCTGAAGATTAATAACTTGAATTCAAGATATGGCCATATTGAAGTATTACACGATGTCAATATGGAAATAAATGAGCGTGAGATAGTTGCTCTGATTGGATCAAATGGAGCTGGAAAAACAACACTTTTAAATTCGATTTGCGGCCATGTTGATACAGCAGGGGATATCATTTATAAAGATGAGCCTATTATAGGAAAAAAACCACACATAATTGCCAGAAAAGGGTTGCTATTAGTTCCCGAAGGAAGGCATGTTTTTCCGGGACTTACAGTTGAAGAAAACCTCATAACCGGAACAGTGGCATGGAGAGGGATTAAGTTCACCAAAGGTAATGTGTCGGAAGATTTGGCCTTTGCGTATGAGTGCTTTCCAAAGCTTAAAGAACGAAGAAAGCAATTAGCTTGGAGTTTGTCTGGTGGAGAACAGCAAATGATGGTTATAGCCCGCGCTCTTATGGGAAGACCTAAAATGTTGATGCTTGATGAGCCTAGCATGGGGCTTGCGCCGCTTATAGTTAAAGAAGTGTTTGAAAGAATTGTATCTATAAGTAAAACCGGAATCCCCGTTTTAATAGTTGAGCAAAATGCAACAATTGCTCTTAGTGTTTCAAATCGAGCTTATATACTTGAGAGAGGAAAGATTACCCACAGCGGAAACTCTAAAGACTTGAAGGGTGATGACAAAGTAAGGCAGGCGTACCTTGGAAAAAGACAGTGATTTTAATAAAATAAAAATTTAAAAGATAAGGATTGATTAATATGAAGATTTCTATAGGATGTGATCACGCAGGATATAAATTAAAAATGGAAATGAAACCACTTTTGTTGGAGGCAGGCTATGAGCTAGTTGACAATGGATGCCACGACCCAAAAGAAATTCCTTTTTTTCCAGATGTTGCAAAAATTGTTTGTAGTTCTATTTTAAACGGAGAGTGCGAAAGGGGCATTATGTTTTGTGGAACAGGCGTAGGTGCTTCAATCGCATGCAATAAAATTCCCGGAATTCGTGCAAGTATGATTCATGACTGGCACTGTGCACATCAAGCGGTTGAGCATGATCATGTTAATGTTATGTGTATTGGAGAAAAAATCGTTGGCGGGTGGCTCGCCTGGGATTTGATTCAGGAATTCTTAAAAGCAGAAGGAGATACAGACGAGTGGGCAATAACAGTTCAGCAAAAATTAAAGGAAATGGATGAGCAGTTTGGTAAATAGGTTGTTCATTTATAAGTATACTCTTAACTGAAAATAGTTTTAATTTATATTTAAGATAGAAACCATATGTTATTATTTGATAACAACATTACTTGCTGGCTGCAAACCCGCATTAATACGAAATTTTTCCATGCCCCTTATGGTTACTCAGAGCATAACGACGGTTGAAATAGGATTTACGAAGGATTTCGTAAATCCTATTCGTCTTTTTAGCCCCTATGCCGTAAGCGCCACAACATGAACTCCCTGCCTTGTGTCCATCGCAACCTCGTCGAGTGCATATAAATGTACCGGAATTATAAACTTTCCTATCACGTTGTAGAAAATTTCAATCTTCTGCACTTCCTCGCCGTCCACCCTATGCCTGTGGTGGATTATTATTTTATCCACAAATTCACGCAGGACAGGCGCTGTTAGCTTTTCGATGCAGGTGGTTTTTTCAATGATGTCAAGGAAAGCCTTTGCGGTGTCGATTTCCACTGTTCTGGCATTTAAGAGCTTTTTGCAACGGTCAATCTCGATGATGTTGTCGTTTTGTTCCGTTTCAAAACCCTGTGTCATACGCTTAAATCGTTCCTCCGATACTCGGTTTAGGTCACGACGCAAGCGGTTATATACCCCCTGTCGCTCACTCTCCAGTGCCGAAATATCTCCCTGTTTTTGCCGGACAAAGTCGAAAAGCTGTTCACGAGAATCAATATTGTTATTGCATAACAGCATATATTGTTTCATGATGGGTAGGCACGCCCGACATCTGCGCACGACGCTCACCCTTTGACCTGCCGTAAAAGGAAAAGTTTTCAAGCACGGATTTGCCACGACTTCTGCAAACCTCATCCGATATTTCTCGCAGTTTGTAGTGGTCGGAAATGTGGTTTCCAAACTTTTTTCCGTTTTTAAACGACACCGAATTTACTACGATATGGTTATGCAGGTTGTCTGTGTTCAGATGGGTGGTGACAACAATCTCGTACTTATCGCCCCACACTTTTTGATCGGTCTTTTTGTCATCACGTACATAATCCAAATTGAGAGTTGTAAACCTTAGTTTACCTTTTGAATTTCTGAAACAGTAAAACCCCAACATTTCAGATTGACATTTTATGCGTCTATATGTTAAAATTTATAACGTGTAATTATGGTGAAAAACATTGATAAATCTACAAAAAGGAGGCTGAAAACGTTGGCGGATTTGCTTACGATTTTTAGCAAGCGTGTAGGGCAAGGGCTCTGCTCTTTCCGGTTAGCCCTGTCTATTTGCCGTGTCAACCTTTATGCGGAAAATTTTATACAAAACAAAAGGTTACTGCGTGTATCTTTAAATGGATACGTGCGGTAGCCTTTTTTGCGTTTTATCCCTGTTATCGGCGATTGAAAAATAAAATCGAAAGTTGTGGGAGCTATTATGAAAAAGAGGAATTTGAAAAACAAAATTATATCGGGTGCGCTGGCGCTTTGCGTGGCGGTGGGTGTGTTGCCGCTGAGTGCTTTTGCAGAGGACACTGCGCCCACTAACAGCGGAACTATTACCGCCTTTACAGAACCCGCCGTTGTTGAAATAGCAAACAACGACACACACACAGAGCAAGAAATTATTGCAACATTCCCCTCTTTTGTTTTGGCAACCATAGACGGAAATGAGAATATTCAAGTGCCTGTAACAGGTTGGGCAAGAATTTTCCCGGCAGTGGATATAGCCTACACAACAACAGTTGCCGGCGAATTTTTCTATGCGCCAACCCTTGCCGAGGGCTACACCCTTGCAAGCACGGCCATTTTGCCAAACCAGCTTGTAAAAGTGGGCGAGGTGGTGCACGCACCTGCGTTGACGGCAGGCACAGACGCAGAAAGTTTCAGCTTTCAAGTGACCGTAGCGGACGATGGAGATCCCTTAACCACCGACGATTTAAGCTTCTCCATCCCCCTTTCGGGTGGTTCGGGAGTAGCTTTAAATGATTCAAGGACTTACAACAAACCCTACAACTGGAGCATAGATTGGGATACCGAAAACACGGCAGATACACCCGAAGTATGGTATAACGGCGTTGCCGACCCCGGCGGTGCTAATTTGGGCAAACCAAACGCCGCCGATTCCGCCGGCATCCCCCACATCTACCCCGCCGCCGGAACCTACACTATCACCATCACAAACAACGCGATAGACCTGGCAAATCCGACCATCGCCAACAACGATGCGTGGCTGGCGGCTTTCGGGTTTTTCAATGGAACGGCAGGT
>CAYJIG010000013.1:0-41718 GCA_964370165.1 uncultured Oscillospiraceae bacterium | reverse complement strand
CCGCTCTTTGCACGGTGTAAAACAGCTCGGGGTTAGTTGTTTTTATGCTCGGGAAAGGATCGCCCGCCACCGAGAACACCAAGCACGCCACATACCCCAGCGCACATATCACACCAAAACCAATGAAACAACGCACAAATATGCTTTTTCTTCCGCTTTGCATATGCTCTGTCATAAAAAGTAGCAACAGCACCGCCGCCAGGCACACCACCGTGAAAAACTCGCCCACATACCGCTGTGTCAGGCCTGCGTTGTGAACCGCTACATAAGCTAAAACCACTCCCGTACCCAATAACGCCAAAATTATCGGGTACAGCCTGCGTTGTTTCAGCTCTTTTTTGTAATATATCGTCATCGGCAAGCACCAAAGCATGGGAAAACACGCCAGCACACCGCCAAAAACAGGCTCTATAAACACATCATACATAATTCCGGGCGAGTACACCGCAGGCTGTAAATAAGGGAATGCTCCGCTGAACACCGGCGGCTGTAAGAAATAATAAAAAATCGTTCGTCCGATGTTTTCCGGCACAAAGGTGCGAATGGACAGGTCTGTACTACTCAGCATATATTTATGCCCAAAATCCAGCACAGAGTCAAACCGCAGATAGTTATATGTCATGGCCATCACGGCCACCACCGCCACCGGTGCCACAAAACACACTGTTTGCATTATACTTTGCTTTGAAAAAAGCTGGCGGTCTTTAAACACACGGCCCCAAAACAGCGGCACTGCAAAAAATCCAAGCAACAACACAGACGGCCGACACCACACCACCAATGCCACAAACGCCGAACCCAGGCAAAGCGGCACTGTGTGCAGTTTTTCTTCGCCAAGACTCATTATCCAAAACCCAAACCCTAAAGTACACATCGCCATGGCCGACGTAATTGCCACGTTGTACCTTGAAGGCTCTGCCATCGAGAAGAAAATGTTGCTTCCCGCCAACATAAATACACTTAAAAGCAAGTATGTGACAAACGGTATGTCGCTGAAAAACTTACGAATAATCTGATACATAAAGAAAAACACACCTATTGCAAACATGGAGCCAAAAAGAAAGTTCATGATATATATCGGCAGGGCCATGCCGGTGACAAGTAAGTACGGCAAGGCGAACAAAAAGCTGGGTAGCGGCCCAAAATACATATAATAATGTCCGTCGTAAAAGCTCAAGTCCCACACATACTCAAACTCGCCGGCACTACGCACCGTGATGTCATACGGATACGGATGCGCTAATAGTTCTTCCGAGACCGGGATGTCTAAATGTAGGTACCCGTTCAAAATACTTTGCACCTGCTGTACGAAAAAGTTTTCCTCGTTCATGCCGACTTTTTCTATCATTTGAGGGTTTGTTTCTGTGCTAAGTAGCCAAAATATCCACACCACACACAAAACCAGCAACACACTTACCGCTATCATCCCACGTGTGGCCGGTGTTTTTTTACCAATACGGAAGGTGTATATCCTGCTTTTCGGCCTAAGGGCATATCCTGCAAACAATAAAAACAGTACTATGAAAAATCTGGTGAGGGAGAAAAACAGCGGCACTCTTGCGTTTATTATAATATCATCCACCACCATCACCTCGTCGTGATTGATGGCAGAAAAAAGCAGCTGCAAGTCGTTTGTTTCGCCGTTTAAATGCAGGCGATAATATTTCGATTGCGGTGCGGTATCCCATATCACGGCGGTGGGCATCTGGTAGTAATATTTATGCGATGCATCGGTTATTTCAAAGTTTACAAAAATATCACTTCCCGGTGCTGTGACGCTTCTTGTGCCGCAATATATGTTATATATAGCTGTATCCACATCTTCATACGTAAGGCTCATCGCGTCTTCACCTTGGCTTTGGCGACGATATGTATTTTCACCTTCTTCCACAAACCCCTCACCAACCACGGGATTTGTTAGTGTTATCGGCGAAAAAAACAAGCTTTCAAAATGGCGGAAATTGAATAAAAACAGCTCTATAAAAGTGGCCAGAAGTAAAATCACCACCAGCGCAATTATCACCTTTTTATTTTCCCCAACTTGCTTTGACAACTTTTGCATCAAAAGTTCCCCTTCTTTACAGGACTCTGCGATATTTTTCAATATAATCAATAGTTATATTATATCAAGCCACATCCTATCAAGCAAGAACAACCACTATAATAACCATTCTTTTTAGTCTCACAAACTTATTTTAGTTATTTCTTGACGCTGGGGCTAATGAGTGTCATAATAGGAAAAGTGGGTTATTGCCCTTAATTGATATGCATTTTAACTAAAGAAGGGTGATTTCGCATGGACAATTTCATAATTTCTTTAAACGCTATTTTACCACTGGTTATTTCCATGAGCGTAGGTTTTTTCCTGCGTCGCATCGAAGTAATCAGCGCCGAAACTGCCTCGGGCATGAACAAGCTGATGTTCAAACTTTTTTTGCCTGTTCTTATATTTTTCAACATATACACCGCCGATTTATCCACCTTACTCGATGTAAACGCAATATTCTATGTAAACGGTGGTGTCATCCTCACTTTCATCATATTAGCCATCATAATATCTCAAACCAAAGTTTCAAATCCACGCAAAGGCGTTTTCCTACAAAGTGCATTTCGTACCAACGTTGCTTTGTTTGGTTTGCCTGTTGCTATAAATTTTTACGGCATCGACAATGTAGGGTCTGTGGCGTTACTGCTTTCGTCCATCATTCCTATTTTCAACGTGCTATCGGTTTTATCGTTCGAGCTTTTCCGAGGTGGTAAAGTCCAGCTGAAATCCGTGCTGAAGGGTCTTGCCACAAACCCGCCCATCATTGGTGTCACGTTTGGGCTGATATTCAACCTTTCCGGTATCGTGTTGCCACAAGCAGTCTTTTCCACTGTTGAGAGTATTGCCGGCGCCGGCACTCCACTTGCATTCATCATCATGGGCGCATCTTTCCGCATAGCCTCGGCAGTAAAAAACCGAAAAGCCTTGGCCGGTATTCTTTCCTACAAGCTGGTACTTCACCCTCTTATTTGGGTAGGCGTTGCTGTGTTGCTGGGTTTCCGTGGTCCTATATTGATGGGCATCATGCTGATATTTGCCTGCCCTATCGCCACCTCTGTTTTCCCAATGGCCGCTTCAATGGAAGGCGATTCCGAGCTTGCGTGTGAGGCGGTTGTGTTCACCTCCATTTTCTCTGTTTTCACAGTATTCTTATGGATTTTTGCTTTGAATTCACTTTCTTTAATTTAGTATTTGCCCACATAAATGAACGCTATGTATGAACGCAATATCATAATGCACTTTTATATATATGATGTTGTCATAAATATATTTTCATAATAAAGGGGAGTCATATTTTGAAAACGAATGTTATTGTCGGACAGTCAGGCGGACCTACTGCCGCCATCAATGCTAGCCTTGCCGGTGTTATCCGTGGCGCAATGGAACAAGCCGAAATCGGCGAAGTTTACGGCGCATTAAACGGCATTCAAGGCCTTTTAGCCGAGCAAATCATTGACCTGCGCAAAAGTATGAAAAACGCTGACGATTTTGATCGTCTAGCTGCCACGCCTGCCATGGCTTTGGGCAGTTGCAGGTTCAAAATGCCCGCAGCGCCGGATGCAGCTTATGACAAAATTTTAGAGATTTTCCAAAAATATAACATCGGCATGTTTTTTTACATCGGTGGCAACGACTCAATGGACACCGTAAAACAACTGAGTGCTTTTTTCAAAGAGAAAAACGTAGACATCCGCTGTGTTGGCGTGCCTAAAACCATCGACAACGATTTACCGCTTACAGACCATACACCCGGCTTTGCGTCCGCCGCAAAATATGTGGCCACATCCATTGCCGAGATTTACAGGGACTCCAGCGTGTATGACATGTTCAGTGTTATCATTGTCGAGATCATGGGCCGCAACGCCGGCTGGTTGACAGCTTCCGCCGCATTGGCTCGCGACACCGGCTGTGCCGCACCTCAGCTTATATATGTTCCTGAAAAGGCTTTCGATCCCGACGATTTCATCAGCAGGGTGAGTGAATATTCAAAGAAAAATCAGCTACTGATTGTTGCTGTTTCCGAGGGTATCAAGCTGGCAAACGGCGAATACGTAAGCGCTTCCGGCACTGCTGTGGACGCTTTCGGTCACAAGATGCTATCCGGCACAGGCAAATATCTTGAAGACTTGGTAAAAGAAAAACTGGGCTGCAAGGTTCGTTCTTTGGAGCTTAGCGTGCTTCAGCGTGCCGCGTCTCATATTGCTTCCGGCACTGATATCAGCGAAGCGCAACGCATCGGCCGTGAAGGTGTTTTGGCCGCAACTCGTGGCGAAACCGGCATCATGATGGCCTTTAATCGCATCAGCCAATCCCCGTATATGGTGAGCATCTGTGGTGTACCCATTGAAAAGTGTGCCAACCTTGAGAAAGAAATTCCCGATGATTGGATGAACGAAAACGGTTGCGACGTAAACGAAAACATGATGGAATACCTGCGTCCTTTGGTGGTAGGTCGTCCTCCATACTTCGAGAAAAACGGCATGCAAGAATTTTTCGCACTTGATAAAACAATTGTGAAAGCATAATTTATTTTTTAATAGTGAAGAGTGAAAAATGAAAAGTTACGGTGTCGCATAGCGACTATTAAAATTGAAAATCAAAGATTTTCCACCAAAACTATTCACTATTCACTTTTCACTAATCTCTAATCTACTAAAAGAAGCTATCACTTAAATGTGATAGCTTCTTTTTGTAATATCGGCAAGATTTTTCATGATGATTGATTGTTAGTCGTTTGTTGTTTGACTGTTAGTCGTTTGTTGTTTGACTGCCAATCGCTTGTGGTTTTATTTCCAGACGTTTGCCGCTTCATTAAATTCATTAATAAGCTCGTCCACTTTATCCGCTTGCTTTTGCACGGCAAGGAAATTTTTATCTTGATGATACCATTGCTCGTTCAGCTCTTCGGCGCCTTTACCTTGTTGCTCTACCCAGGTGTAGTATTTCAGGTTATGCACACGTTTTCTTTCTTTGTAGGTCAGCTCCAGCATGTTGTCGGTTTTTTGACCTATCAGATATTGTGCGTAGTTTGCCGCTGCTGAAAAGGCTGTATATTCGCCTTTTTCTTGGTTCAGCTCTTGCAATCTACTTTGATACATTTCCACGCTATCTGTCAAAACAGTTGCCACAACGTCATTTTCTGTTAGCTCGTAATATTTGGCAAATTTGATACAGCATAGCATGTTTGATATGCCTGAAATCCCCATCAGGGCCAGTGCTTCTATATCTTCTTTTTGCATACCGATTTCATTTTGCAGATACGCTTTACCGGCTGGCTCGTTAAACAGACGTAGCAACGCCATTGAATCGTTGTCGTCGATGGCGATAGCCATATCGGTATTTTTCACGTTGTGCACCCATGGAATGTGCTTGTCGCCTATGCCTTCGATACGATGCTCGCCGAATCCGTTATCTAGGATGGTGGGACACTGCAGGGCTTCACCCACGGCAAGTTTACTGTATGGATATTTTTGCTTTAGGAGATCACCGCAACCTATGGTTCCGGCACTACCCGAAGTAAAGCACGCTCCGGCGAAGTTTTTAGCTTCACCATCCATGTCTTCAAAAGCTTCTGCGATGGCGTTACCCGTCACGTTATAGTGCCACATATAGTTTCCAAGCTCGTCAAACTGATTAAAAATCATCACGTCGCTGCGGGTAGTTCTCAGCTCGTTTGTTTTGTCGAATATCTCTTTCACGTTACTTTCTGTGCCGGGTGTTGCGATAACTTCACCTGCTATCGTAGAAAGCCAATCAAAACGCTCCCTGCTCATGCCTTCGGGCAATATCGCTATGGAATCCACCGCCAAAAGTTTCGAGTTGAACGCACCACCACGACAATAGTTGCCGGTAGACGGCCACACGGCTTTTTTCGTTGTGGCGTCAAACTGACCTGTCACAAGGCGTGGCGCCAAACACCCAAAACTTGCACCCACTTTATGGCATCCCGTCGGGAAATATTTACCCACAAGACAGATAATTCGTGCATTTACACCTGTTAGTTTTTTCGGTAGTTCGATATAGTTTGGCTTGCCGTACAACCCGCCTTTTTCCTTCGGCTCGTTTTTCCATGTAATACGAAACAAGTTCAGCGGGTTTGTCTCCCACATTCCCACTTGTGTCAGGCGTTCTTTTACTGTGTCCGGCACATACTTTTGCGGGTCTCGCATCTGCGCAAACGTCGGTATCACAACACCGTTTTCTTTGGCCTTCTTTATATTATTCTCCAGCGCCTTTTTGTCAATGGTAAAGTCTATCATTTTCGACTCTCCTTTTATATATAATAGTATTATTATATTAGACAATTAACAAAATTTCCACTGTTTTATATACAAATCTGTTATTTTTTTGTCTAAAATGAAATTCACTATGACAAAGACTTATTTTATATATCATCTTGCGACACATTTTATTTTTCTTACTACTTTTCGAATAAAACCACGTTTATTTGCACATTTTCTTATATGCACAGTTGCAAATAAAGGCGGTTTTTGCTATACTAAATTAGATAATGCCAATTTTATGTTTAAGTGATTTCATCTTCAAGATACGTCTACTTATATTCCCAAAGAGAGGACAAATCATGTCTTTTTTTAAACGTCACAAGATTCTTTTTTTCGCAGCCGGTGTTTTTGTGCTGTGCTTTTTAGTGTTTGTGATGTTTTGGCATTTAGACGTAGCCGCCGCTAAAAGCAAAAGCGTCAGCGTGAAATTAAACGACAGTTTTGATACACCTACTGTTTCTGCCACAGACGGCACCGTTATCGAGCAGACGTTTTTTTACGATGAGCCATTCCACGGGATAGGCCTCACCTCGGCAAACGAGGGCTTTCCGCCCGGCACTTTATACATTTCTGTATACGACGACTTTGGCAATCTTTTGGCCGAGGCCACCGGCCGGGCCGAGCACACCCGTGCCCTTGAATATTTTGTGTTTTCTTTTCCCGATACCATCAGCAGTGAAAACGGCGTATACCACATGTCTTTTCACGCCGAGATGGAAAACCCAGCCGACACATTCATGCTTTATAAAAGCTCTACCTCGCCTGAAAACTGGCAGCTTACCGAGGGTGATTCCACCTCTAGTAACCAGGCTCTCAGCCTTCTTTTAGCTACCGATTCCATCGGTGATTTCCTCACTGTGTTTTACTGGGTGTTTGCCGTGTGCGTCAGTGCTTCTTTATCCATATTATTTTGGCTGGCATTTCACAAAAAACCACCACTATACAAACTTTTTGCCGTCGCAATATCCATTCTTGGTATACTATATTGCTTTATTTTACCGCCGTATTCTTCCCCGGACGAGCAGTTTCACATAAACCAAGCGTTCAACATGTCTTCAAAGCTCCTAAACGAAGCCCCCGACGACATCCCATGGGGCACAAACTACAAGCGTGCTTCAGACACCGGCGTATATATCGAGGACAAAGACACCACTGTTTTTGCGTATCGTGAGCTGATAGATGGCCTTTTCACCACGGCGTCTGACCCCACACCCACTGCTTTTGAAGGCGAAGAGGTTGGCGGATACACTATGCTTTACTATCCCTCGGCCATCGCTGTCACCATAGCTCGCCTTTTAGGCCTCGGGTTTTCCGCCACTTTAATCTTAGGCAGGCTGGCAAATTTCGCTTTATCTGTTTTTCTTTTCACCATGTCGGTAAAGCTGGTCCCGTTTGGCAAAAACATCTTTGTCGCTGTTGGCCTTTTACCCATGAGCTTGCATCTGCTGACAAGTTTCTCACGTGATGCCCTCACCATTGCGCTGTATGCGTTTTTCACCGCTTTGTGCCTGTATTACACCTTTGAGAAACCTCGCCTAGACGTTAAAGATTTGATTTTACTTGCCGTTTTATGTATGCTGGCCGCACCGTCCAAAGGCACATATATGCCCATTTTGGCACTTATCCTTTTCATACCAAGAGAAAAAATATACTATAAAGATAAAGTCATGCATCGCAATTTCGCCACTGTACTTTTACTTTCATTTTTAGCTTTAGGCGTTTTTGCATTCCTTTTACAAAACGGGTATGCCGTTATCCTGCAAGAGTCCGGCCTTGGCGCCGTTTTACTTCCTGTGGTTCTGGCCGGCGGCGCTTTCCTTACACACGGCGCAAAACTGGGCACAGTTACCCTTTTCTCCACCACTTTTGCCAGTGCCGCTGTAGCCTCTGACTCTATCACGTTTTCTATAATGGATATCCTCACTTCGCCCGTCTCCATGCTTTGGATGCTGGCACGTACTTTTTTTGAAAACATCACTTTTTATTTTTCCAGCATGCTGGGTAGCCACCTTAGCTATTTCACGCTGGAGCTTAATGAAGGCTTCACCATAGTGCTCACTATTTTGCTGATAGCAGCCGCTTTACCTGCGCCAAGCGAGCATCGCCTTTACCAAAAACTCACCTTGAAGCACACTTTGTTTTCCGCAGTTTTTGTTTTAGCCACGTGCGCCTTGGTGGTGGTTGGCTCGATTTTATGGACACCCCGGCATTATGACGTCATTTACGGCATACAAGGCAGATATTTTCTTCCTGCGTTACCGCTGGCGCTTTTTGTGCTTCAGCCGATTTTTGGACGTGTAGTAAATGTAGTCAAGACAAAGTCCATCTCGCACGCTTTGGTGTTTTGCTTTTCGTCGGTGTCGGCCTTCGCGCTGTTAAACGCACTTTTGCTGATTTTAGAAAGGTAGACACACTATGCAAAAAACCCTTTCTATGTCATATAGATTCCCTTTAGCTTTAACTCTTTCGGTGCTGTACAATCTTGCCATAACCGTGTTTCGCGACTATCAGTTTGGCATATTTCAAAACCTTCTTCGCATCACTATATTGTTTGTTTTGTTGTTTTTTGCCCCGCTTAATTTGTCAAAACGCAGCCTTGTTCCTTTCGGAATTTTAGGCGGCATCTGCTCTTTCTTTATCGTCGCCATGCGCACTGTCATCACCGAAACAGGTCCCGCACCATGGACGATTAGCCTCATTATACCGTTTATATTTTTCGCCGTGGTTTACACTTTGGCTTTCGTCGGTCTTTCGGCCTGCCTGGAGTTTGTGCCGAAATTCACAGAGAAAATCCCCAAACCTTCGCTGAAAATTTGGCTGTGGTTTTTCCTTGCGCTGGTGGCGCTGTGGATACCTGTTTTCTTGGTGATGGGCCCGCTCAGGGTCTCGGCCGATTCCGCTGTTGTCATCAGTCAGGCACTTGGTGTGAACTACCTGGACGATTCTCACCCTATTTTGTACACTCTTTTAGTTTCTTTGTTTTTGCAGTTTGGCCAGTGGCTGGGAAATATTCTTATCGGCGCATACCTTTTTGGCTTTGCTCAACTGTGCGCTGTGGCGGCAGTGCTTTCATATTCCTTATACTGGATGCATCGTCGCGGCTTACCTCTGTTTTTATGCATAGGCTCCATCGCCTATTTCACGCTAAGCCCAATTTTCGCCATAAACGCCATCACCATGTGGAAAGACATCCCCTTCAACTGCATGCTTTTGCTGTTTACCCTCACCATTTACTCCATCGCCCAGACAAAAGGCGAATGGCTCTTGCAAAAGAAAAACGCCGCTTTCTTTTTGATAGTATCAGCGCTGGTGTGCTTTTTCCGTGGCAACGGATTCGCTATTGTCGCCATTGTTTTTGCCGTGTTAGTGCTGTGTTTTCGTGGTAAAGCAAAACGTTTCGTTTTATTGTTTTTGCCGTTTTTGATTATAGTATCCCTTATTCGTGGGCCTGTATACAGCGCTTTAGGTATCACAAGGCTGGGCAGTGTCGAGGCCGCCGCCATTCCTATGCAGCAAATCAGCCGTGTTGTGGCAAGCGGTGCCGAGATATCCGACGAAGACGCCGCTATTATTGAAAGCGTGGTACCCCTCAGCGTCATCCGTGAGGAATACATCTCGTCTTCACCCGACAATATCAAGCGCCACCCACAGTTTAACGGCGAGGCGTTCTCTCAAAACCAAACACAGCTTTTGATGCTTTGGCTCAGGTGGATGCCCCAGCATTTGGGCGAATATGCCAATGCGTGGCTTCTTCAAACCATAGGCTACTGGAAATATGACTTCCCACCACACGCCGCACACATTGAAAACTCGCCGCCCGACGCATACGGTGTGGAGAATAAAGACATTGTGCTGGGCCTAACCGGTGTGAATCTACAAGGCTTTTTCCTTTCTCGCACAGAGTTTCTTTCCATGGGCCTCATGGCGCTTTTCACTTTATTTGCCCTGTGCCATCTTGTTGCAACACGTCGCAGTCGGCTTTCTCTTTGTCTTTTACCCATGCTTTTGGTGTGGGTCGGCCTGATGCTGGGCGCGCCCACATACCGTGACTTGCGCTACATGTTGGTATTTGCCTTGGCTGTGCCTGTGATTGTCTTTCTTTTATTTGCACCAAAAAAATCTTCGACATAGCTTTCATTTTTATCCGGGAGAATTTTTTCATGAGAAAAACTTTTGATTTTTTCAAAAAACCTATAAGCGGCATCCCACTATGGCGTCATTTGTGCGTCATGATTTCTTTGGCGATGCTTCTTGTAGTTTTATTCTTCTGGGCTGGGTACACTTTTTTACCGGATGTTACCACAACATATCGCAGGGCTATTGTCAACGACACATACTCTGCCACAACACAGCCCATAGGCGAAAACAGTGAAGTGATACAAGAAACCGTTGCCCTGGGCCCAATCCACGGTGTTTTGCTGAACGTCACCACATATAACCGCATTGCCCACGGTACTGTGCATGTGAAATTTTATGACGAAAACGGCGATTTACTTGCCGAAAACACCACCGAGATGGACACTTTGCTGGATAACACCTTCCACCTTTTTTTGTTTGACGAGGCAATTAACATAGACAAAATCCAGCCGTGTAGTATTTCCATCACCACCACGCCCGACACACCCCAAGACGTCATCGGGCTTCATCGCAGTGACGGCAGGCCCGATGACTATCAGCCGATAAACCATCTGGACACCCGCTACACCATGAACGAAGAGTACTATGCCACCGGGCATTACGACCTATATCAAGACGGCGCAAAGGTAGACGGCATGGTAGCCCTACAATACGCCACCCACTATGTCGGCACCTTTATCATCGATGTTTATTCGTTTTTTGCGGCTTTTCTCACCGTGCTTGCCTTGGCGGTATACGTGTTATGTTTTGTCTTTAAAATAGCTATACATCGTTTATTTATCGTATGCGCTTTAGGCCTTGGTATAGTGTTCATGTTTTTGATACCACCTCTGGCCGCGCCGGACGAATACAGCCACATTGCCACCGCATACCACTATTCAAACATCCTTTTAGGCACTGCCGCAGAAGATGATAATAACTTAATTGCCGTGCGTGATATTGACGCCTCGCTTATTTTAAACCAGTATCGCTACGAAAGCACCGATATTTTCGCATGGCAGAATATTTATGAAAACTTTTTTGCACACCGGCCGTCGGAAGGCACCACCCTGATTCCGGCTACCAGCCTGCGCACCTTCCCGCCTTTACTGCTCATACCCGCTTTAGGCCTTTCGCTTGGTAGGCTACTTGGGCTTGGCACCATGGGCGTTTTAATCCTCGGCCGATTTGCAAACTTACTTTTTTATGCTTTCAGCCTTTCTTTTTGTATCAAGCGCATGCCGTTTGCCAAACCTATTATATTCTGCATCGGGCTTTTGCCCATGTGCCTGCAACTGGCCGCTTCTTTTTCTTACGACACTTTCGCTATTGTGCTGTGCTTTATTTTCATCAGTAAGTGCCTTTATTATGCTTTTGGCAAAGTGAAAGTCGGTATACGAGAAATTTTAGTTTTGGCCGTGATTGCGGCTTTACTATCCCCTGCAAAATATGCCTACATTTTACTTCTGCCTTTTGTTTTCATCATTCCTATGTCTAAGTTTTCACAAAAGAAAGTGGCAATTTACGGACGGCTTAGTGTTTTAGCCGCCGGTGTTTGCACCTTTGTTTTGTTTGGTTTGTTAGTGTTTTTCACTTCATTTGGTGCTGTCGGCCCGTTTGCAGTAATTTCCACCGCAGACGCTACTACCGATGTTCCTGCCGTGTCATCGTCACAAATAACCGAAGACGTTTTAGATGCATCTGACACCGACGTTATTTCAAGCAACACCTCCGAAGCCGTCGTTTCTGCGGCGCCTGTCATAGACGACTACGGCAACGAGCTTTTGCCGAACGGCGACGCAAAACAGCACTTCACCCTTTCATATATTCTCACCCATATACCGGCCACCTTGCAGATGCTGGTCCACACTGTGTGGCAGCAAGGGCCAATATGGCTTCAGGGGCTAATCGGCGGCAGGCTAGGCGAAATCATCGCAGTGGACATTACCATAAACTGGATTTTCGTGATAGGCTATGTGTTTTTACTTTTTGCGTCTGCTATTCCAAACCCGTCAGACAACACTCTTCTTTCCGGCAAGGCTCGCTTTGGCGGCGGCGCCATTGTACTTGTCACGTTAGCCGCTTTGGTCTTCACCTGCCTCAGCTGGACACCTGTCAACTACGCCACACTTTTTGGTCTTCAGGGCCGATATCTGCTACCTATATTCCCGCTGGTTTTATTAAGCCTTCGTGGCAAATGGATACAGTTTTCAAAGCCTGTTTGGCGCTTTGTTGCCATCGGCAGTGTGCTTTTAGGCATATTCACCATCTTGGACGCGTTTTTAATTATATTGCAACTTCCCGTGACTCACTACTAACATATTTTTTGCTTGCGAGGTGTTTTTTTGCATTTTTTGTTTTTTTCAGCGCAATATCTGCCCACCATTGGCGGTGTGGAACGTTACACCCAAAACCTTGCTAAAACCCTTGTGAAAAAGGGTCACCTTGCCACTGTTGTCACCAGCGCTTTACCGGGTCTTCCTTTGCAGGAAACCGACGAGGATGGTATTAAAATCTTCCGCTTGCCTTCACATTTGCTGATGAACGGCAGGTTCCCCGTCATTTCAAAAAACAGCACATTTAAACGCATCAGCGATATTATATGGCAAACAGAATACAATTTCGCTGTAATCAACACACGTTTTTATACCCTTAGTATTTGGGCGGCGAAGCAGTGCCATCGGCACGGCATACCTTCCATTGTGGTGGAGCATGGCACAAAGCATCTTTCCCTTGATAACCCGTTGCTAAACGTCGCCGGCAATGCTTACGAGCACACTGCGATGAAGCTTGTTCGTCGTTACTGCGACAACTTCTACGGTGTGTCAAAGGCATGCAACGAATGGCTTTTACATTTCAATGTAACTGCGCGCGGTGTCTTATACAACGCCGTGGACGCCGATGTTTTAAACAATATTGCAGAAAGCACTTCTTTTAATATTCACAAACAGCTTTCTTTACCCAGCGATGCGCCCGTCATTTCCTTTATCGGTCGTTTCATTGTGGAAAAAGGAATTTGGGAGCTTTTGGCGGCCTTTGAGCTATTGCAAAAAACTCTTCCCTGTGCCATACTGGTTATGGGTGGAGATGGGCCTTTACTTCGCGAGGTTCAGGCACGAAACATTCACGGTGTGCATGTTTTAGGCGCACTGCCTCACGAGCACTGTCTTGCTCTCATGCGGCAAAGTGACGTGTTCTGCCTGCCCACATATTCCGAAGGGTTTTCAAACACGATTTTGGAGGCGGCGGCTTTGTCGTCATGCATCGTCACCACCCCAACCGGCGGCAGTCCCGAGCTGATTGAAAACAACGTCGGCGGTATTTTACTTTCCGATTTATCCCACCATACCATCAAAGATGCGCTCAGCACTTGCCTTTTGGATTCTGCCTTGCGCCAGAAAATGGGCACGGCGGTGTATCAGCGTGTTACCGAGCAGTTTGTTTGGTCTGCCACAGCCGAAAGGCTTATCGATATATCTTCTCAGCAGGAGGCTACTTTTTCATGAAATTACTGATCGTTATTCCGGCATTCAACGAAGTGGAAAGCCTGCCGGCGGTCATAGACGATATCACGTCGACTTGCCCAGAATATGACTATTTGATAGTAAACGACGGAAGCAGCGACGGTACCGACCGTTTATGCAAAGAAAACGGCTACAACATGCTTGATTTGTCCATCAACTTAGGCCTTGCCGGCGCTTTTCAGGCAGGTGTTTTATACGCCGCTGAAAATGGGTACGATGCCGTCATGCAGTTTGACGCCGACGGCCAACACAAGGCTTCCGGTGTTTCTGCGTTGGTAAAAAAGATGGGCGAGGGCTATGACATTGTTATCGGCAGCCGTTTTGTCACGGTGCGCAAACCTATAAATATGCGTATGTTCGGCAGTTTTCTTATCAGTTTCGCCATGCGCATTGCCACCGGAAAGGCCATCACAGACCCCACCAGCGGAATGCGTATCTTCAACCGTAAAATCCTACTGAAATTTGCAAACTCGCTGAACTACCCGCCGGAGCCCGACACCATCAGCTACCTTATCCGCTGTGGAGCCAAGGTAGGCGAGGTGCAGATAGAAACAGCCCCACGCACCGCAGGCACCAGCTTTCTAACGCCTATACGCAGTATTTTTTACATGATAAACACTGCTATTTCCATTTTGGTGGTGCAGTGGTTCCGCAAAAACGACCTTTCGCAAGATTTATCTTCGTAATAATAAGTTCATCTTGCCATTATATAACTTTTAAAGGAGACCTGCCCCGATGATAAGCAACGCGTTACGCATCCTTCTTATTTGTGGTTCCCTTTTCACGTTGGGATTTATGTTGTCCAGGATTCGTGCGTCCAAAGTTCAAATCCGCGACACTATTTTTTGGATTATTTTTTCCGGCATTTTATTTATACTTTCTCTTTTCCCGCAAATCACCACCATGCTATCAATCTTTTTAGGCATACAGTCTCAAATAAACTTTGTGTATCTATTTATCATTTTTATACTTATGGTAAAGCTATTTTCGGCCACGTTACACATCTCCAGCATGGACGCTAAAATCCAACAGCTGGTTCAGCGCTTGGCTTTGTATGAAAAACAGGCCGAAGACGACAATTCCGAAAATTCTGATACATCTTCTTAATTTTTTTACATTTGATACTTTTTATATGTTGATTTTTGGCTTATAATTTATTATATAGCGATTTTATTTCCAATTTTAGGAAAGGATCTGCCATGATATCTTATAAAAAAATACTTTGTTTACTTGTGGCGGCGTTGATTTTGCTGTTTTTGTCGGCTTGTAGCGACGAAGAAGCGGCCAGTAGCTCTTCTACATCATCATCTGTAGCCACTTCTGATACAGCCGACAGCGAAGCCGCTGCTGAAGACGACAGCGCTACTGCCGAGGAAGACGATTCTGCCGCAGACGCCAGCGCAGCCGATAGCGAAGCTACTTCAGACGCCAGTGCCACTGCTGAAGATGCTTCTGCTACTTCTGCTGTTTCTATGCCTGCCACACCTGCGCCTGCCGAGGTATCCACCGGCAAGTTCCTCCCTGCCGACGATGGACGTTTCCCGGCAGAGCGTTCCCCTTATTTGCAACTAAACGAAGACGGTAGCGGTATCTTCCATGTAAATACCGGCCTAGAGCTTGGCGAGATTTTAGGAAGCTATGTTGTTTCAGGCTCCACTTTAACCTTCACCATTGAAAGCTCTCCTGAATTTATAGAAGCTTATCAAGGCTTCACCGCCACCACGTTAAGATTTAACGTACTCGGTGACGACTATCTGGCTTATAGTGGCGACGCCTACGGCCTTACTTTACCGGGTAACTTGTTCACAAAAGAGGGTGCGCCTCCGTATGATCCAAACGCCGCCGCATCTTCTGAGCCGTCTGATGAGAGTGCTAGCCAGCCGACCGACGAAAGCACCAGCCAGCCGACTTCCGATACCGAAGATACCGAGGATACCGAAGACGACCAGTCCGTGGATATCGTAGGCGCAGTGTCTTCTATGCTTGCGCCTGAGCCTTCCATCATCATTGCGCCTCCATCCACTCTTCAGCTTGGCGATTCTTTCGAGCTCAGTGGTATCACCGACGCCGAAAGCCTGGTGTATGACGAAGCATTTTTCGAGGTGGCTACCGACGAGGATAGCATCACATTTACTGCTATACAAGCAGGCGAAACCACTATCGCTGTGGCAGGCAGTGAAGAAGAAAATGCACACACCATCACCATTGAAGAATCAGCGTCAGAGGGTGGTATTCCACTTTGGATTTTGATTTTAGTCGCTGGATTATCCATTGTTTTGGGTGCGGCGGTGCCGCTTATCCTCTTCCTTATTTCACGCAAGAAAAAAGGCAAGGCCGCTCCGGTAGTGGCCGAGGATTCCACCACTACTGCGCTATCCGCAAAACCCGCAGACAAAGCAGCTAAAAAGAGGCAAAAGGCCCTTAAAAAAGCTAAGAAAAAAGAAAAAGCAGTCCTTAAAAAAGTAGCGAAACTACAAAAGAAATCGGCCAAGGCTAAAAAGAACTCCGACAAATGGAATGCCGCCACCGAAAAAGCTGTGGCGCAAGCCTCAAAAGCTTTGGACGAAGTACGCAACCTTACTGTTTTGCTGACAGACACGCCGGCAACCCAAGACGACGCCGCGGCCGACGGCGGTCAAGATTCCACCACTGATTCTGCCGCAGCGTCCGCACCTGCCGAGTCCATTTTTGGCGAAAGTAGCTCATCTTCTAAAGATGACACTGTTGTTTTAGGCGATGACTAGTAATTTTCACAGCACATAAATAAAAAAAGAGATGCATTCCGTTGCATCTCTTTTTTTATTTATATCATTATTAATTTTTTTGCTTTAAATCATAATCCAAATAGTACTCGTTTACTTTTTTAAAAATTTCCAAAAACTTTGTAACATCGTCTGCTGAATACTCGGCTTCAATTTTACTAAACACATACTCATCTCTTTGTAAAAATTCGCTTTGGCACGGGCAATACTTTTCCACTCCAAAAAGATATGAAATCCTTTTATCGGCATCGCTCTGCTTTCTGAAAACATAATTTTTACTTTCCAGCTCATTCACTTTTTGCGTCACTGCGGTAGTTTTCACCGACAACAATTTCGCGATACTGGAAATGGTATGTTTTCCCGATTCTTTACAAATAATTTTTCTATACAACGATGTATTATGGCTCAAATCACTCTGCTTTTCATTTTCTGTTTTTATCTCAGCCAACAAAAAATTATAACACAAATCACCTATCAGCTTTGAAAATTTTTCCAGCACCTTATGCCTCCTTTTGCATTCCTTTTTCTAAGGCTTTTGCCAGCTGATCCGGACATGATGTGCTTTTTCTGCCACACTTTACACCCTTGAACTTTTCTATAACGTCTGCCACTTCCATGCCTTCTACAATCTTACCGATCCCAAAAAGATTTCCGGGACATCCATCTTCAAAACTCACCGACTTAATCTTTGTCCCGTCAAGCTCATATGAAATTTTTGTCGAACATACGCCTTTTGTTTTGTAATCCATTTCGATCTCCTTTTTTGTATAAATTTAATTATATAAGTTTAATTACATAATAACACTTTGCTTTTGCATTGTCAAGAAAAAACAGCCTTTTGCAGGCTGTTTTCCTTTTCTTTATGCTAGTTTTTCGTTAATATCATTTATCAGCGGCAATGCCTCGTCATACTCATATGTTTCAATACATCCTTTTATCTTCAGTAATAACTGGCTTATTCCATCCTCCCATGTATACTTTAAAAGTAAATCAAGAATGTCTTCTATACGAGAAATATCGACAAACTCTATAGCTTCGCTGAGTTCTGCCAGCTTTTCTTTCAAAAGAGGTGCATCTCCTTCTAGCTTGTTGGCATCTCCTACTTCATCTTCGATCTGTATCACTTTTGGTATTTCTTCTATCACATCTGCAAACTCTTCAAAAAATCGTCCGATATTTCTCTCGACATAATCCCAGTCGTTATTCTGGCACGCTTCTTCCAGTTTTAATGCTCTTGCGGCCAAGCCCAGTGCACCAATAGACGTAGATGCGCTTTTTACTGCGTGTATCTCTGTTTTCAGCATCCTTGTGTCTTTAGTGCCGTAAGATGTAGCTATGCTTACTTGTTTGCGAACACTATCGGCATAATATGTCTTGACAATATCAACATAGTCATCAAAATTTCCGCCCAACAAGCGCACGCCGTATCCCACGTCCACGCCTTTTATCTTTAGGTCATATTCTTCTTTATCTACTACTATCGCTACATTTTCTGCCGTCTCTTGCTTTTCTTTGGGCAGCCATCTCGCCAATATATCATTCAGCTTTGATATCTCAATCGGCTTTGAGATGAAGTCGTTCATGCCTTCTTTTATAAACAGCTCTTTTGTGCCCGCAATAGCATTTGCCGTCAGTGCCACAATAGGCAGATTTTGATAATATTCATCCTTCATCTTACGAATAGCCGCTGTAGCGTCAATACCATCCATTCCGGGCATCATATGGTCCATAAACACCATATCATATCGGTTTCTTTTTACTTTTTCTACCGCTTCAATACCATCACTTGCGGTTTCGATGTAAAATTCATACGGCCGCATAAGGCCCATGGCTACCTTTAGGTTTACCGGGCTGTCATCCACCACCAAAATCCTGGCATTAGGCGCAATAAACTTTATCGCATTTCCGTTATCACGGTGGGATTTAGGCACTTCGTTAAACACCTCGGCCACTTGCATGCACTGCACCGGCAAGATCATGGTTTCTACTTTATCGTTTGCACTGCTTTCGTCGCCGTTTGCCATTTCCACTATTCTTGAAGTCAAGTTGTGTTTTTGCTTCACGTTTTGCACTTTTTCCAAATGTAGGGACGGAACGAAAATATAATCAAATGAGTCTTGTGCTATTTTTTCATAAAGTTCTGATTGGTTTGTGCATGTGTCGCAATGCGAGCCTAAGTTTTCTATGGTTTTCTTGACATAATCGCTGTACTCGGCCCTTGGCTCATATATCAAAACGGTTTTTTCTTTCGGCACAAAGGCCAGCGGAGTATATTCTTCATATTTTTGTACAATGTCCACCGTGAAAACAGACCCTTTGCCATACACACTTTCTGCTTTTATGCTACCGTTCATCATTTTGCACAAACGCTTTGTGATGGCAAGCCCCAAACCGGTACCCTCAATACTACGATTTTTCGTTGTATTTACACGCTCAAACTCTTCAAATAGCCGATCCATATCCTCTTTTTTAATTCCCGCGCCTGTGTCTTCCACCGAGAACGTAAGGTTAATCACGCCTTTATCTTGTTGTCCTGTCACTTTCAGCACCACATACCCACTTTGAGTAAACTTTATAGCGTTTGTCATCAAGTTTACCAATATTTGTTTTATGCGGCTTTCGTCGCCTATCATCTTGGCCGGCAATGTGCTGTCTATATACGCAAAAAATGCCAGTGACTTACTTTCCATACGCATACGTGAGAGATTGATGATGTCATCCAGCAGTTCTGCCAGGCTATACTCTGCATTCACGATATCCAGCTTGCCCGACTCTATCTTTGAAATATCCAATATATCGTTGATAATAGCCAGCAGGCTGCCACATGCGTTGCGGATTCCGGTGGCATATTCCGTTATTTCAGAGCGTTTACTTTCCCGTAAGATTATCTCTGCCATGCCCGAAATAGCATTCATCGGTGTGCGAATTTCATGGCTCATATTAGCAAGGAAGTTACTTTTCGCCTGCGAGCTCATCAAAGCTTCTTCATGAGCAATGCGTAGTTCTTCGTCTGTCTCCACCTTACGCAAAGCATTCGCAAACAAAGACCCACTGATAACAAGCATGTTTTCCTCAATCTCGGAAAACAGCGTTTCGGTTTCAGTGTTGAAGATAGACATAAAGCCCCACGACTCGCCGTTTAGGTAAATAGGCGATATGATGAATGCCTTGATTTTTTGCAAACGTGCTATCAAAATTTCTACAGGCGAAAGATCACGGCTAAGCATATTCAGTGTTTTTTCATTTTTTATACACTCTAAAAATGTAGGAAAACGTGTTTCATAGCATATATGGTCATACGGCTTATCGTCATAAAAGCCGTTCTCATAAAACTCGTCTTTTTCATCGTTTGTAAACATTCCGCCCGTAATCTCGGAAAGATCTAAGCCTTCTAAAGCGGCCATCATCTCTGCTTTTGAGAAAAAGAATTTATAGTCTTGGTGATGTGGTGGATAAAAATAAAGTTGGCCATCTATCCACACATTTCGCCACACCATAACACTTTGGCTATTTACCGCTTTGCCCAGCTCCGCCAGGCAGTTTTTCACCACTTCATCTACATCTTCGGCGTTGTCCAGCGCCATTAAATCTTGAGATATTTTATTCACAGCAAGCAACATTCTGTCTTGATTTACCAGCGTTTCTGTCCTTGTTTCAATCTCTTCTTCCAAGCGCACTTTGTGCGTTTCAAGTTCTTGCAAAGCTATGGCTAAGTCATCTTTTGAGCGTTTCAGCTTATCGATGTTCAAATGGCCGCCAAGCATGCGAACAGCCTTGCCGTCGCTGTTTCTTTCCACCACTTTTCCCACGTCACGCGTCCACACAAATGTTCCGTCTTTGTGCTTCATGCGCATCTCGCACTCGTATTCGGGAATTTTGCCCGCAACATAATCACCAAGCATTTCGTTGGTGCCTGCCAAGTCGTCCGGATGTATCATGCTTTCCCACTCTTCCAGCGAGCCATTGATATCATTTTGAGTGTATCCCAGCATTTTCAAATATTCTTCGTTATAGCTAATGCGATCCCCTAAAATATCCCAGTCCCATGTGCCAAACTGCGCCACAGTAAATGTAAGCTCTAATATCTCCTGGTTTTCACGCAACTGGTCTTCGGCCATCTTTATCCGGGTGATATCTTGCAACACTCCACACAAAACAAGGGGTGCACCATCTTCGTCAAACTCGATGATACGCCCTTTATCATGACCCCATATAACAGTCCCGTCTTTTTTCTGCATACGGAACTCTGCTTCATAGTTTTCATGCTCGCCACGCACATGCTTTTCCACGGCTATATTTGCCATAGGTAAATCCTCAGGCAAAAGCATATTTTCCCATGTTTCCACAACAGGCTCAAGCTCACTTAGCTCGTAGCCCACTATCTCGGCCCATTCTTTACTGTAATGCACCTTACCGGTTTGTAAAAACCACACCCAGAATCCGATTTTCGTGATGGAAATCAGCTCGTATATCTGTTCTACTGATAAACTATCATCCCAATTGCTTTTCATTCTAGTTTCTCCTTAAAGAGTTCCAAGATCTTTAAAGTGTATTTTCACAATACATATTTAAAAATAATGAAAACCACACGGCGAATGTTTTGCTTATTTGAACGGGAGCCATGTCTTAAAATGACTAGTTTCAGCTATGCATACGACTCAGAAATAGTCTTAAATGTATCCGCTATTTCTACGAATACATCTATTAAAATCGGATCAAAATGAGTGCCTTTATCCTTCAAAATTATTTCCATGGCTTCTTCGTGAGGCAACGCCACCTTGTATGGTCTCTCGGAAATTAACGCATCATACACATCAACAATGGCCATCATCCTGCCACTAATAGGAATATCTTCCCCTTTCAGGCCGTTTGGATATCCGCTACCGTCCCACTTTTCGTGATGTGTCATGGCAAACTCTGCCGCCACCCGTAAAAACTCTGCGCTTTGCACGTTCATGGTAGCCTTCAAAATAGTCTCCGCGCCTATAGTGGTGTGTGCTTTTATAATGTCAAACTCTATCGGTGTCAGCCGGCCTTCTTTCAGCAGTATACTGTCCGGTATGGCAATTTTGCCCACGTCATGCATCTGCGAGGCTTGCGAATACAGCTCGGGGTCAAGACCGTATAGAGTTTCCTCGTACACTTTCTTTTCAATCATTTTTTGCATAAGCAGCTTTAAATAATCACGTGTGCGCAAAATATGCTCGCCTGTGGAGCCGTCTCTGCGCTCCACCACATCTGAAAGTGCCTGCACAACGGCATATTGCAGTTTGGTGATTTCCTTGGTTTTCTCCACCACCATTTCTTCCAAGTTAAGGCTATAGTTTTGTAGCTCGTTTTGCTGGTGAGACAGCTTCATATGTAGCTCTACACGTTTTAACAAAAGAGGAAATGAAAACGGCTTTATTATATAGTCCATCGCCCCTAAATTCAGCCCCTCATACTCGCTGTTATTATCGTCTTTTGCCGTTAGAAAAATAACAGGTATGTCACACACAGGCGCGGGTAATTCCTTTATCTTTTTTATCACTTCAAAGCCGTTCATGCCCGGCATCTCTATGTCCAGCAATATCAAATCAGGTTTTATTTTAGACAATATGGCCAATGCTTTCTCACCACTGGGAATTAATATGACCTCATACTTTTGCTCAAGCGCCTTGCGAGCAATGTTTAGGTTGGTCACATTATCATCCACTATCATTATTTTATTTTTTGAATTTCCAACCATACACTCTCCGATCCATCAATTATATACTTTTATATACCTACTCTTAATTTCATAATAAAATTATTCTGCGCAGCATATTCCTTCAACATGCAACACAAAACCATACCTACATAAATATATACCTGTTTATTATTATATGCTATTTTTTCACAATTGCATAGTGTATTAATGTTTTTTTTGTTGAATTTTCACATTTTTTTAATTATTTTGACTATATATAAAAAAATACCGACAACCTTCAGTGTAATATTTCTACACATAGTGGTTGCCGGTATTAAAATCATTTATTCTGTTATTAATATTATACCATGTGAATCAAAGTAATCTTTAAAAGTCTCTCCCGGGTCTTTATTTGTTATCACATACTTAAACTTGTCCAGCTTTGCATATGTAAGCAGCGCCACACGATTGAACTTAGACGAATCTGCCATTAATATCGGTGTTTTAGAAATTTCCACAATCGACGTTTTAATAATCAGCTCGCCCGAAGTGGTGTTGGTGGCACCTTGATCAATGGACACGCCCGTGGTAGCCATGAACGCTTTATTTATATTAAAGCGCGATAAATTTTCCAAGTCGCAAAAGCCTGAGGAAAGGCATGCTGTTTTTGCATGCAGCTGACCACCAAAACAAATAGTTGCAAGGTTTGGATAGTCCATACATAAACTAATCGCTTTTAGGTTATTTGTTAAAACAGTAACGCCTGTTTTATCTTTCAAGTGCGGGATTATATGCACTGTAGTTGTGCCCGAGTCGATAAAAATAACATCATTATCCTGCACAAACTCGGCCGCCAGCTTTCCCATATATGCCTTTTCGTTGGTGAAGGCTATATCCCGTTCGTTGTATGAAAGCAGGCGGTTAGATGTTTGGTTTATCATCCTCACGCCGCCATATACTTTTTCTATCGAGCCCATTTCAAGCAATTCACTCATGTCCCGCCTGACAGTACTTTTTGATTTATCAAACACTTCACATAATTCATCCAGTGAAAC
The DNA here is from genome assembly GCA_964370165.1 of uncultured Oscillospiraceae bacterium. GTDB lineage: Bacteria > Bacillota > Clostridia > Oscillospirales > Ruminococcaceae > JAAYCI01. The sequence goes on along the minus strand of CAYJIG010000013.1, from coordinate 18,263 downwards.
AAAATCTTTTTTTGCAATATACTCTTTCATCTCTTGCAAACGTGCGTACTTCACTTTACCACTCCTTGTTTATCACACATTCTATCGCTTAATGTCATTATACGCTCTCTTATTTCATATTGTCAATAGTTATTCATAATGTGTTCAACGTTTCTGTCACTTGAGCAACTCCTCAAATCAAATGACTATTTATAGAACACATCATGGTGAAGATGGCTACAATAGTTATGCATGCCACTTATGTTATAAGTCCTCGTATGCTTACGATACATCATTATCATTTTAAATAAATTGTATTTTTATTCACTTGCAAGCTATGTTATAATTATAAAAAAACTAATAGGAAGATGTATATGACCACGTTAAAGTCTTGCCCATTTTGTGGTGGCATTGCTCGTTTTTCTGTCATTCCCGGGCACGGATATTCTATTTTGTGCCACCAGTGCGGTGCCTTGGCAGTGCTTGCAACCAGCACACAACAGCGTTTTTTGGCCGATGCTTGGAACAAAAGAGTACTGCGACCGAATTTTTCGATCAAAAGTCCAATATCGCCTTGTCCGTTTTGTGCCACTCGCATGGAGCTTGGTACCGTGGACGAAAAGAAAAGTATAATACAATGCCACCGGTGTGGTATGATGATTTCGTTTGTTGGCAGCACCAACTTTTCAAAGACAGCTACACAGTGGAATAAGCGCCCTTAATAATATATCAAAGGAAGTTTTATTTATGAATGTATACGATTTTGATGATACCATTTATGCCGGTGACAGCACCATGCATTTTTATCGGTTTTGTGCAAAGCAATATCCAAGCGTGTGGCTGGCTTTACCAAAGCAGGTATTAGCGGTAGTTGGCATGAAGCTAGGGCTTTTGTCCAGAGATGCCGCCAAAGAATTGGCTTTTTCCTATCTCAATCGAGTACCCGATATTTCTGCTACCTTAGCTTTATTTTGGGATAGCCATCGCAAAAACCTAAAAAGCTGGTACCTAAATCAAAAAAAGCCGGATGATGTTATTATTTCAGCGTCGCCCGAATTTGTCCTAAAACCCATTTGTGATGAGCTTAATATTCGCCTGATTGGCACTTGTGTAAACCCACAAACAGGAAAGTTCCAAGGACCGAACTGTCGCGGCAAAGAAAAAGTTGTACGTTTTTACGCCGAATATCCAAACGCTGTTATCGACGATTTTTATTCAGACAGTGCTGTAGACACGCCTTTAGCGAAACTTGCAAAAAGCGCTTTTCTTGTGAAAGATGACAGCATTTCTGAGTGGATTTTTAAATAAATGTCAAACTGGCTTTAAGCTATATTATTAAATATCAAAGGAGATTTTTATGAAAAACTACGACTGTGCTATGCTTGCGAAATCAGCCCTCAAAGCCCGTGATCTTGCCTACGTGCCATATTCAAACTTTGCGGTGGGTGCGGCATTACTTGCCGAAAGCGGTAAAGTTTATCTTGGTGGCAACATTGAAAATTCCGCGTATAGTGTTTGCAACTGCGCCGAGCGCACAGCATTGTTCAAAGCTGTTAGTGAAGGGGAACGTAATTTCGTTGCAATCGCGGTGTGCGGCGCTCCCAAAAGCCACGATGTTACCACTCCACTACCATTCTGCAGTCCTTGTGGTGTGTGCCGTCAGGCTCTCAACGAGTTTGTATCGCCCGATTTCCCTGTATTATTAGTATATTCCGAAGACAAATATGATACACTCCCCTTGGGCGAGCTATTGGCCCATAGTTTTGGACCTGATAACTTAAAATGATTTTTGCCGCTATGCTTTTTTATATTGCATAAATCACATACAAAAAAATTGTAACTATTTGTAACGGCATTGTAATGTGTACACAATTGATATTTTGACGTGAATGCGCTAGCATTAATACTATAATCTGTTTGTTTTCCACATTTTATATGAAAGGAGCGTTTTCATGGCAAAACGAGTATATGTTTTGGTCGCTATTTTACTATTGTTTGTTTTATCCTCATGTTCCGTTTTGTCACAGCAATCGCTTCCTACACCTTTGGAAACAAGCTCTGATTCAGCGCTTGAAAGCCAAAAACCCGGCGCAGAAATCGCTTTTATCACCACCGAGCAACGCTTGTCTTCGACAGCAGGTCAAAATGTTTGGAACACATTATCTCGCTTTTCAGGCGAAATCGGCGCTTCCGCTGTATTTTACACTGCCGAAGCCGATAACGAAGAAGGCATCACCTCTACTCTTGAACTAGCCGTGAAAAGCGGCGCCGAACTTGTCATCACCATGGACGGCATTGTGACCAAAAGCATCTCGCTGATGAGCGGAAGATATCCCAATGTACATTTTATTTTCCTGGACTCATCCCATGATATCGCTATGACACAAAACACCGCCGTCATCACTTTTTCGCCCGAAGAAGCAGGCTGGCTAAGTGGATATGCCGCGGGCTTAAACGCCGAAAACACCTATGCATACATCGCTACCGACAATAACTTTTCTCAGAGGTTATCGCTCGGCTATGCTCTAGGGCTTGATATGGCCACACACTCATATTATTATCCGGACACAGACTATGAAACTCAGCTTGTTGCGCCGTCTGCTCTTAGTGTTTTATATGGGTTAACTTTTCCGGAAATCGCCGACATAAGCACCCAGCAGATATCTGATTTTTTCGCCAGCATTCCAAACGGTGCCGCTAATACATTCATCGCATTGCCTTTTACCTCTGATTTCAACATCATTAAAGACACCTTATTTTCCGGTGTAGAGGTTACCCCATGGCCTCAAACCGATGTTGTCTCAAATGTGACGTTTGACCCAAGACGCATTTTAGGCGATGTTTTGCTTTCATGGCACAACGGACGTTTTCCGGCCATGGAAACCTTTACCGGCACCATTGCAGACGGCGACTTGACCATAGATACACATGATATTTCAGACGATATATTGAATATTTACGAAGACGAATCTGTCAAATCAACAATTGACGCCATGCTTTCAGCAGACGAATTCGGGATATCTCCCTTACTTGAAGAGCTTGCTTTTCAGCATATCGCATATGTGCAAGCTTCCGACGATACCACCGCCTAATAATCAACGTTTTTTCATCGCCGTCACACATCTGTGTGGTGGCGTTTTTTTCGCTTTTTTTCATTCTTTTTCCTGTTATAACTATTTTTCGAGGATTTACGACTATTATCTTTTGTTAAAATTATCTACCTGCCTATTTTATCTTGTTTCACTGTTTTGATACGGCAAATAAAACCGAAAAGGAGTGTTTACCTCATGGAAAATAAAGAAAAAACCACAAATGCTGTTTCATCGAATAAAAAAATCCCTAACGATGACCAGGCATCAAAAAGCACTACTGTGTCATATACACGTAAAAAAGCCGAAGAACTACTTTCTGATGTAGGCGCAAAAATAGCCGACGCCGAAGAAATCGCCAAAGAAATTATAAAACTTGAAGAAAAACAAAAGGACGACCTCATAAAAGCACAAAAAGAGGTAGCCCATATATATGAAATTTTAGAGTAATATAAAAACACCTGATTAAAATCAAACCAAAGCAATATAATAAGGCAATACAACCTCTGTTTACTTAAAACCGAGTATATTGCCTTTTTAGCATGTTTATTTAATGTCGTTTTCTATTTTCTCGTCTTTTTGATTTTCAGCTTCTTGCAGTTCTTGCAGATGTTTTTGGCACTCTTCCAGCTCAGGATGATACTTTTCTGCCGGATATACAAACTTGTTTACCAGCCATGCTACCACAATCCCAAGCACAGTATATGCAAACCGAAGCCCCGAGTAAGCAATCGCCTCTTGCAACGACATTGCCGGCGCAAAAGCTAAAATAATAAATATTGCACAGCACAACAGCACCGAGCCGGGCCTGTTTATTTTATTGCAAACAATGATGATTACAATAATAAAAAACGGCATGAGTAACAGCTTGAGAAGTAAATACCACTGTGGAAAAATCGAATAAAGCGTAAGCACTATCGCACCTGCAAAAAAGCTTATGGTGGTGGCAATTATCCTGTTTATACCCATTTGCATTGTGTCGTGTGAGGTTGGCATCATGCAAATCACGGTCGCTATACAGCTGTGTACGCCCAGCTCTATATCTCCGGGAGTGTACGCATCAACGAGTAAACACAAAAACACTGCCAATGCTGTTTTCAGCATGCGTGCGCCGATATGAATAGTTCCTAACTGCACCTAAAATCACCTCTTTGGGTAGTTGTATTGTCATAAACCTAGAAAATCCAATACATCATACAACTATTCCACACTTACACCCTTAAAGTATCAATAAGTACCGCTTATTATGCACCTTTAGTTCATCCGCATATATAAAATGAAAAACACAGGCAAGCACCTGTGCATCATTTTCAAAAAACATACCCACCTTGCCGTCTGTGACCAAGTTATAACCCACTCAACAAGAAGTAGGGTGGTGCCCTGCTACAAGGTTCACGCTCCCTTCGTCCGGTAAACCGGGAGGTCTGCCATCCGCTTGCGGACACGGGCTCCTTTTATATAACCAGTAGGATAAATATAGTCACATCAAATCGAACAAGGCAGGAGAAAAAAGCAAAAATGATGCTCGCCTTTATTTTGTTAGCTCATCCATATCAATATCATACACTTCTTTAAGCCGTGTTAAAAACATCTGGCCGGCTTTATGAAGCTCTTCTTCATCTTCTACAATATCCACATACTCTTCGTTATTTTCATCGTACCCGACACGCATTATCAGCATCTCGGCGTCCTGCTCAAGACGTGTTTGAGGGTCTTCGTCCCATGCAACCACGGCAAGATAGCGCCGCTCGTCCATATCTGCCGCGTCCAGCACCTCAAAGGTATGCTCTTGGCCATCTTCATCTTCCAATGTAAGCAAATCCGGCTCGTACTCTTCTTCCAAACCGGCATTATCTTTGGTAATATCGCTCATGGCCATCTCCTCTGTGACACATTATTTTTGTGCCTTTCTTATTCCCTAACGGCTAGCCGTAAGGCTGTCGCCTTACAAGACGCACTGACGAAGTTTTAGGACTTTTGGCTAAATAAAAAACGGGTTCGTATTACTCCCTAATGGCTATATTAATGATACTAAAACTTTCCTCTTGCGTCAAGTCACATTCCCATTTTCTATGCATGTTTTTCTTTTCTATATAGGCATAAATATGGTATAATTAATGTACAAATCATGAAAAATAAAAGGGGATGACATGCTCTTGCGGAAAATTGCCGCCACTATGTTATTATTATCTATATGCTTTTTTTGTGCATGCCAAAGCAGTGCTGCTTCCAGCGATGTGGTCACTGTGGGTGGCAGCACCAAGCGCGATACCATACAAAGTGAAAGTATACAGTTTTCGCCGCCGGGTGAAGATGAAGTGTATGCCACCATCACCACAAACCACGGCGATATACGCGTGATATTATATCCGCAATATGCCCCACTTGCTGTTGAAAACTTCTGCACTTTGGCCACTCTCGGGTTTTACGACGATACCGTTTTTCATCGTATCATAGAAGATTTTATCATTCAAGCCGGAGATGCCACCGGCACAGGACTTCAAGGCGCCACCATTTGGGGTACTCCTTTTGCAACCGAAAGCACCGAACTACTTCGCCATTATTCCGGCGCGCTGTGTACCGCCGGTGTAGAAGACGAAGAATTCTCCGGAACATCGCAGTTTTACATAGTTGCAACGCCGCAAGACACTTTAGACGAGGCCGCTTTGCAATCACTGCAAGCTGCCGGCTGGTCACAAGAAGTGATAGACACCTATACCCAGGCAGGCGGCGCACCATATCTTGACCACACCGATACCGTGTTTGGCCAGGTGATAGCCGGCATGGACGTAGTCGACGCCATTTGCAATGCATCGGTAGACGAAAATAGCTATCGGCCTAAAGACGACATTGTCATCGAGGGCATCACCATTGAAAACTACCCAACACAGGGCATGCTCACTCCTCCGTCTGAGCGCCAGCCTTTGGAAGTTTCCGTGCCTGCTACTGCTTCACTTCCCGCTGTGGCTGTGCCGTCTTCTGATACCACATCGTCTTCTGCCTCAACATCTTCATCTTCGCCATCTTCCCTATCTTAGTTTTTTAACCCTTGTTTTTGCAACCACTCTGTAAAGAAAGGACCAACTATGCTCAAGAATGTTTTTCGCATTTTTCTTTCACGCACATTTTGGTTTGTTTTTATTTTTCTTTTACAGATGACATTTTTCTTTGGCCTTATTTACTGGTTTGCCAACAACGGCATAGTCGCCTATCTGTTTTTAATAATCTTCAGCGTGGTTATCTTAGTGTTTATTTTGGCGCAAGACAAGGTAAACCCCGCATACAAGCTGATGTGGACTTTTGTGATATTACTGCTACCGTTATTTGGGGCCGGCATGTACATTTTATGGGGCCATCGGCACGTTCCTCGTCGCCACAAGGCTCGCCTGCAAACAATATCTGCCAAATATAACTCGACCATGCGCCAAAACCCTAACGTGATAAAGGCACTGCGCCAAAGCCACCCTTACCTTGCGCAAAACGCCTATTATCTATACACACGCGCAGATTCTCCTGTTTACCCTGCCGACTGTAGTGAATTTTACCCTATTGGTGAAGAGTTCTTTTCATCGTTTTTGGAAACTCTTAAAGACGCGAAACACTTCATTTTCATGCAATATTACATTTGGCAGCCCGGATACATGCTGGACAGTGTTCTGGATATTCTAAAGCAAAAAGTAGCCGAAGGCGTCGAAGTTCGGATTTTATGGGACGGCGTGGGTAGTCTTCTCACCTTACCTAAGAAAACCATCGAAGAAATGCAAAGCTATAACATACAATGTTGTGCCTTTTTGCCGCCACGTCCCACATGGCACGTTTCTGATTACGCCATGCTAAACCATCGTGACCACCGTAAACTAACCGTGGTGGATGGTGTTGTCGGATTTTTTGGCGGTTTAAACTTTGCAGACGAGTATATAAACTATATCCATCGTTTCGGCCTTTGGAAAGACACCGCCTGCAAAATCACAGGCGAGGCCGTGTATTCTTTAACTACCACGTTTTTGCAAGCATGGGACTATGCCAGCGGCACCGATAACAACCCCTTAGACTATTTTGTGCCGGGTGAAAACTTACCCGATAGCCTTTGCGACGAAAAAGGATATGTACAGCCTTATTGGGACTCTCCTTTGGACGAAGAAAACGTCAGTGAAAATTCTTACCTGAACATCATAAACCAAGCCACCGATTATGTGTACATCTCCACCCCATATTTGATACTGGACCATGAAATGATAACAGCCCTTACTCTTGCCGCTAAAAAAGGCGTAGATGTGCGGATTCTCACGCCCGGCATCCCTGACAAAAAGCCGGTATTTTGGGTAACGCAAAGCTACTATCCTGTTTTGCTGGAAGGCGGCGTTCGCATTTTCGAGTACACTCCGGGGTTTGTGCATGCGAAGATGTATGTCTCAGACGACAAAGTGTCCATTGTAGGCAGTGCAAACATGGACTATCGCAGCTTGTACCTACATTTCGAAAATTGCGTGGCGTTTTATGCCGGCCATGTGGTGAAAGACACAAAAAAAGACATGCTTGACAGTTTCTCACAAGCACATGAAGTCACCTTGCAAGAAACCGAAAACATATCGTTTGGTAAGCGTATTTTACAAACAGGCGCAAAGTTTTTCTCGCCGCTGTTGTAGCCAAGCCGATGTAATCCGAGCCCGTTCATAGCCACATGAAAGGACAAAGGTAATATACATGGATCCTATCACTCAAAAAAAAGAAACCACATTCTTTGACGAATTTGCCGCCAGAATGGGCGTGAATGTAGATATGCTAAATCAGTTTGTTTTAGAATATAACAACCTGCAAATAATCTACCGCAGTGCTATTCGTGAAGTTAGCACCCGGCTGGAAGTGCTGGACGACGAGTTTTCATTTAGGCACAAGCGTAACCCCATCCACAACATCCAAACACGCTTAAAAACCCCACAAAGCATCATGAAAAAAATGGGTCGTAAAGGATTAGTCCCCTCTATTCAGCTGATACGTGAAGAGCTGACAGACGTTGCAGGTATTCGTGTTATTTGTCCTTATGTCGAGGATATTTACCGTATGTCTGATTTACTTTGCGCCCAAGACGGCGTGAAATGTATAGCGACAAAAGACTTTATCAAAACACCCAAAGAAAGCGGATACCGTAGCCTTCATTTGGTGGTGACGGTACCTGTGCGCTTTTCTGACGGTGAACAACAAGTACCGGTAGAAATTCAAATCCGAACCATTGCCATGGACTTTTGGGCAAGCCTGGAACACGAGCTTCGATATAAATCCGACACAGAGCTTACCCGAGATGTGACAAAAGAGCTGAAAGACATGGCCAAAACCATATCTGAGCTGGATGCACGCATGCAGGAAGTTTATGGTAAGATAGGAACTATTGAAAACAAACCCGATAACTTATAATTCAATTTTAATATTTTCATTTTACAACCACGGTGTATATCTACTCATTTTTGGGCTAGGTATACACTTTATTTTTGTGCCTATTTTTGTGCAAGTTTTGCTTCCATCTCGGCCAATTTTCTTTCAAGCTCATCTATTTTATCTTTCACAATGTTGGGGTAATCCCTTTGGTCTAAGTCTTCGCTGGGCACGCATTTTTCGCCGGCATGGCGCACCACCACGGCAGGACTGCCCACCGCGGTAGAGTCCTTCGGCAAGTCTGATAGCACCGTGCTGTTTGCACCAACCCTGCTGCCTTCGCCTATCACCACCGGGCCCAGCACCTTCACGCCTGCGCCTAAAAGCACATCGTTCTCTATAGTCGGGTGGCGTTTTCCCACGTCTTTGCCTGTACCACCCAGGGTAACACCGTGGTAAATCGTCACATTATCGCCTATTTCTGCCGTTTCACCAATCACCACTCCGGCTCCGTGGTCTATAAATAAATGTTTTCCTATCGTAGCACCCGGATGAATTTCAATATTAGTAACGCTTCTACCCATTTGGCTGACAAATCTTGCCAAAAATAGCCGACCATGCCTGTACAGCCAGTGTGCTATCCTGTGATAAATAAGGGCATGAAAACCGGGATACAGCATCACCACTTGCACCATGCTACCCGCCGCCGGATCCTTCTTTAAAATGTTTTTCCCGTCACTCCATATTCCCATACATATCCTCTTTTCTTTGATAGCAACTGTTTATTTTTGAAAATACCATGGCATAAACGCATATAAAAACACCCGAGGCTAGTTGCCCCGGGTGTGAAAGTCAGCACAAAAACAAGCGCTACTGGCTTCGCCGGAGCAACATGTTTATACAACAGCACGCTAATTTTTTCATCGTTTGTTGCTCCTTTCACTTGTTTTTATCAAAATCAGCATACCATATATTTCATCCACCGTCAAGCGATAAACACACTTCAGCGTATAATTACATGGTACATTTTTTCAACTTTTTGTTAAACTATAAGGCTTTTGCCTTCCATCTCGGCAGGTTGTGGCAAGTTCATCAGCTGCAAAATAGTTGGTGATAAATCTGCCAGCACGCCGCCTTCACGCAGTTTCACGTCGCCCAGGCCAATGGCTACCAAAGGCACAGGATTTGTGGTATGCGCAGTAAACGGGCTACCGTTTGGCTCGTACATTTTGTCGGCGTTGCCGTGGTCGGCAGTAAGTAGCACGCATCCACCTGCTTTTAGCACAGCGTCAACCACCTTGCCTGTGGCTGTGTCCACAGCCTCTACAGCGGCCTTCGCGGCGTCAAACACGCCGGTGTGACCCACCATGTCGCAGTTGGCAAAGTTCAGGATAATCACGTCATACTTGCCACTTTCCACACGGCTTACGCACTCGTCAGCCACTTCAAAAGCACTCATTTCAGGTTGCAAGTCATATGTAGCTACTTTAGGGCTATTGATAAGAGCCCTGTCTTCGCCCTCAAACGGTGCTTCCACGCCACCGTTAAAGAAGAAGGTAACATGGGCATACTTCTCAGTTTCGGCAATCCTCAGCTGGGTTTTGCCCTGCTGTGCCAAGTAAGCGCCCAGCACATTATCAAGGCTTTGTGGTGGGAACGCTACCGTCACATTAGGCATAGTAGCGTCATATTGTGTAAAGCACACATAGGTCAGTGGGAAGAAACCGTTTTTGCGAGCAAATCCGTCGAAGTCTTCGTCCACAAATGTACGTGTGATTTCCCTTGCACGGTCAGGACGGAAGTTGAAGAAAATCATGGAGTCGCCGGAAGATATTCTGCCGCCTTCACAAGTAACGGCAGGTATCACAAACTCGTCTGTGACATCGTTTGCGTAAGATGCCGCCATCACGCTTAAAGGATCCACCACTGTGCCGGCTTCACTCTCGCCATATACAAACGCGGCATATGATTTTTCCACACGTTCCCAGCGGTTGTCTCTGTCCATTGCATAGTAGCGGCCTGTGATGGTAGCTATTTTGCCCACGCCAATTTCTTGCATTTTAGCGTGCAACTCTTCAATAAAAGCTTTACCGCTGTCCGGTGGCACGTCACGTCCGTCCATGATAGCATGCACATACACTTCGCTCAGGCCTTTTTCTTTTGCAAGTTCCAGCAACGCATACAAATGTGTGTTGTGGCTATGCACGCCGCCGTCAGACAAAAGACCCATCAAATGCAGGGCTTTTTTGTTTTGAACAGCCGCCTCTACCGCCGCTACCAGTGCGCTGTTTTTAAAGAAGTCGCCGTCCTTTATGGACTTTGTGATACGGGTAAGCTCCTGATACACAATACGGCCTGCGCCGATGTTGGTATGGCCCACTTCACTGTTGCCCATTTGGCCATCGGGCAAGCCCACGTCCATGCCGGAAGCACCGATTAAAGTGTGTGGATATTTTTCAAACATAGCGTCAAGATTCGGTGTGTTGGCCGCCATGATGGCATTGCCGTAGTCACTGGGGTTGTGTCCGAATCCGTCTAAGATACAAAGCATTACAGGTTTCATTCTGAAAATCTCCTAATAAATTAGGCAACTATATAAAATATATGCCGCCTTTGTGTTGCAAAGAGCCGCCGCAAACCTGCGACAGCTCTTTTGAAAAATACTGTTTATACCGAAGCGGCTTTAATGATAGCGGCAAAGTCGGCAGGTTTTAAGGACGCGCCACCGATAAGACCACCGTCCACGTTGGGCTTGCCTAGAAGTTCTGCGGCGTTTTGGGCGTTCATGCTACCGCCGTACTGGATGGTAACAGAATCGGCCACATCTTGAGAATACAGCTCGGCCAGTTGCACACGGATTGCAGCGCACACTTCTTCGGCTTGGTCGGAAGTAGCTGTGCGGCCTGTGCCTATAGCCCACACCGGCTCGTAAGCAATGATAACTTTTTTCATCTCGTCTGCGCTAAAGCCTTGCAAAGCGATTTTTGTTTGCAAGCGGATCAGGTCTACTGTGATGCCTTGCTCACGCTCTGTCAGGTTTTCGCCTACGCAAATGATGGCTGTGATGCCTGCGTCGATGGCAGCTTTTGCACGTTTGTTCACGGTTTCGTCTGTCTCGCCGAAATATTGACGACGCTCGCTGTGGCCTACGATAGCATATTTCACGCCAACTTCAACCAGCATGTCTGCAGAGATTTCACCTGTGAAAGCGCCACTTTTTTCAAAGTGTACGTTTTGGGAAGCCACACCAATAGCCGAGCCTTGTGTTTTTTCCACTGCGATGGGCAAGTCGATAAAAGGAGCACCTACCACAACATCACAGTCAGCGCCTGCGATAAGGGGTTTCAGCTCTTCAATAAGTGCGGCGGCGGCGGCAGGGCCATTGTTCATTTTCCAGTTGCCGGCAATAACGGCTTTACGTTTGGATTTATCCATGGTTTTACATCCTCTTTCTTATATATAATTATATTTTAATTAGTCGTTTTGAATAGCAGCAATACCCGGCAGGTCTTTACCTTCTAGGTATTCAAGGGATGCGCCGCCACCTGTGGAGATATGTGTCATTTCGTCGGCAAGGCCCAGTTGCATTACAGCCGCGGCAGAGTCACCACCACCGATAACTGTGGTAGCAGATGCGCCGGCCATAGCTTTAGCCACTGCCAATGTGCCTGCGTTCAGCACGGGGTTTTCAAACACGCCCATAGGACCGTTCCAAACAACAGTTTTTGCGGCGGAAACTTCTTCTGCAAACATCTTTTGAGTTTCAAGGCCAACATCAAGGCCAAGTTTGCCTGCGGGCACGTCTTTACCGCAAACGCCCACTTCGATTTTAGCATCAATGGGGCTTGGGAAAGCGTCGGCATACACGGTGTCTACCGGCAGTAGCAAACGCACGCCTTTTTCCTCGGCTTTTTTCAGCATATCACGGCAGTAGTCCAGTTTTTCGTCGTCCACCATGCTTGCGCCGATTTCATGACCTTGTGCTTTAAGGAATGTAAACGCCATGCCGCCACCAATAATCAGTGCGTCCACTTTGTTTAGTAGGTTGTCAATAACCATCAGTTTATCGGCAACTTTTGCGCCGCCCAAAATAGCAACAAAGGGTTTTGCGGGGTTGTTCACAGCGTTGCCCAAAAACTCGATTTCTTTACCCATCAAGTAGCCAACAGCGGTAACAGGTACCAAAGCTGCCACGCCCACAGTACTGCTGTGTGCACGGTGTGCGCTACCGAAAGCATCGTTTACATATACATCGCAAAGCTCTGCCAAGTCTTTAGAGAAAGCCTCGCCGTTTTTGGTTTCTTCTGCACGGAAACGAGTGTTTTGCAAAAGTACCACGTCGCCGTCTGCCATTTCCGCCACTGCTTTGCGAGCGTTGTCGCCCACCACGGTGTCGTCGTTTGCAAACACAACGGGTTTACCCAAAAGCTCTGCCAAACGCACCGACACAGGCTCTAAAGAAAACTTTGCCTCGGGGCCGTTTTTCGGTTTGCCTAAATGACTGCACAAAATCACTTTGCCGCCACCTTCTAAAAGCTTTTTGATGGTGGGTAGTGCCGCCACAATGCGTGCGTCGTTTGTGATGGTGCCTTCCTTCATCGGTACGTTAAAATCCACACGCACCAATACGCGTTTACCTCTTACGTCAATATCTTCTACTGTTTTTTTACCAAGTCCCATGTACTGCCATCCTTTCTATGTTTGAATCCTATATATTGATTTGTACTGACTATTTAAAAATCCACCTCTTGTAGGCGAATAAGGGCCTCTATATACACTTTCAGCGCTAACATAAACTGCGGCAAATATGCACCTTCGTTTGCGCCATGCTCGCTTCCTACAAAGCTCGGCCTTTCTGCGCTGGCATCGGCCGGGCCGTAGCTGACAGCGTTGGGAAAATGCCGTGCATATGTGCCACCACCCATGGTGAAGGGTGCTATATCTTTGCCGCTGACATCCCTGTGTGCGGAAAGTAGCGCCTCTATAGCAGGGCTTTGTGGGCTGATATAAAACGGTTTCGAGTCTGCCACCATGACGAGCTCCCCACCGTATTTTTCAGAAAACTCCGTCAATGTTTTTGTGATATCTTCGCCTGTGGTGGCTGTAGGATATCGAATGTTGATTTTTTGATGAAGTGCGCCATCCTCTAGGCTAATCACCCCACCGATGCATGTAAGCGGAGTAAAGCCTTCGCTGACGCATCCTATTCCGATAGCTTCACCCGCAGTGTCTTTATGTACTTCACACAGCATATCAAGGGCGTTTTTTTCATCGCCTGTGCATATATTTTTCTCTAAAAGATAATTTACCAAAAGGCCTATGGCGTTTATTGTGCCTTTGGGTTTCGAGGCATGACCGCTGATGCCTGTTGCATCCAGCCTTATAAGCCCATCACCCATATCGGTGGTTTTAATGCTGTTTGTTCCGGGTAGTTCTGCCATGGTGGCTTTCACGATGCACATCGCTTTATCGGGGATAACATTAGTAAAACTCCCGCCTGAAAACTCTATTATGCGGCCGCCACTGCCCACAGGCACAGAAAAGGTGCCGTCATAAAGGCCTTTTTCGCCGTTACAAACCGAAAACTCCGCATCAGGCGAAAAACAAAACAGCGGCGCCGGTTGGTTTTCAAGGTAGTAATCAACGTCCATCATTCCGGTTTCTTCGTTGCAACCAAAAAGCACACGCAAGCCGTACCTAAGAGGTACATTGGCGTCTTTCAAGAATTTTGCGGCATATAAGCACAAAATACCCGGGCCCTTATCGTCGGCCACACCACGTGCAATTATCCAGCCGTCTTTGTTTCTCAGCACCAGTGGGTCTGCGTCCCAGCCATCGCCTTCGGGCACGATATCCACATGTGTTATGGTGGCAAGATATCCGCTCTCTTTGCCGGGCAGCTCTGCCCAGCCAACGTGGCCTTCGCCATCGTTTGTTGCCATGCCCATATTTTTCGCAATACCCAGCACGACATCTAATGCTTCTTTTGGACCTTTTCCGTAAGGTGCACCGGCGGCCGGCTCGCCTTGTATGCTACGCACTGCCACCGAAGCGGCAATGTCACGTACAATATTTTCTTCGTTTTCTTTTATGAACTTGTCGATTTTATCGCTCCACTGCATTGCTAGAATCTCCCATTTACATCCGTAAAATCAATTACACTAAATAAAAGCCTTCGTCAATTTTACATCTATTTTATCAGGTACTTCACAGGACAATTTGCCGTTTGATGTCATATATTCTATTGTCAGTTATTATATCATAGAACCCACCCCTGCGCAATTTCCTAAAAAGGTGTTGTGCTTTTTTCGTCATGAAAACTAGTTTTCACATCTTTTTGTCTGTGTTCTTGCCATAATTCACAAAAGAAGCCATTGATTGTTGTCTCAAAACAGAAACTGGATTATACTTTAAAAGTATATAATTATTTAAAGCCAAGCAAGGAGGCCGCCATATGCAAAAATGGTATCTTAGCGAGTTTGCCGCTAAAGCCGGCATTTATTTGATTGCCTCCACTATGTTTATTGTGTTTTTGCTTTTCTTGCAGGGTGCAAGAGCCGAAGCAGAGACCGCTTCTTTGCCTACATCCGAAAATGTAGCTGCGTCGTCTGTAGCGCAAGAGGTGCCTGACGTCCAGTCATATGTGGCATCATCTGCACCCGATGTTTCTACCCATTCTGATACTTCTTTGGCCGATGTTTCAGAAAGCAGTTCTTCCATCTTGGCCGATGATGTAAATGCAAGCGCCCAGGCCACTGCCGAAGAGCCATCACCTACACTGGTAGAAAAACCTGATTTCACTTTATCAGAGGCCGACTTACCCGAGGCTGATTTACCCGATGAGTGGGAGCCTTTCAGTGACATGGCTACAGGCACAACGGTGGCAATGTATGCGCCAAACTCTGACGTTATTGCCGCCGAGGTATCACGCTTGGCCGCTATGGGATTCACCGTTCCGTCTGACAACCCCGAATTTGTTGGTAGTTATCATACCACTTCATATTGCACCGAGGTATATCCACACATCTGTGGCGGAAACGGCGTCACTGCCTCGGGCACAGTTCCAACACCCGGGCTGACTATTGCGGCCGACTGGAGCATATTACCTTCAGGCACATGGGTGTATATCGAAGACGTTGGCATACGAAGGGTGGAAGATACCGGAAGTGCGATAAAAGAACAGCGCATCGATGTTGCGATAGACACCCACGCAAACGCCTTGGCTTGGAATGGGTTTGGCTCTCACAACGTGTGGGTGCTGTCCTAAAACATACACAAAACACAAACCCCGATGTGATAATCACATCGGGGTTTTACGTGTAAACAGATGAAAGAGATGCGTTACCACGTCACAGTCTCAGGCGCAGGGAATGTGCCTATTTCAAGGAATCAAAAAATGATGCGAGGGCGCATATTATTTATATGCAACCGAGCAAGCATTTTGCAGATGACGCCGAAAGAGGTGCGTTACCACGTCACAGTCTCAGGCGCAGGGAATGTGCCTATTTCAAGGAATCAAAAAATGATGCGAGGGCGCATATTATTTATATGCAACCGAGTAAGCATTTTGCAGATGACGCCGAAAGAGGTGCGTTACCTGCAGCCTGAGGTTCACTCCCAGAGGCCTGCCGCCTTGATCTCGTCAATATTAGCAAGATGCGCGTCATATGATGCTTCAAAATAAAATTCTTTGTTCATGTCGGTGACGAAAAACAGGTAGTCTGTTTGAGCCGGCGCCACTGCCGCTTGTATGGCGGAAATACCGGGGTTACAGATAGGCCCTGCCGGCAGTGCCGGGGTAGTGTATGTGTTGTAATAGTCGTTATACCTGTCTACATCGCCTGTGATGAAAGGCTTTATTGCGCCTTCGACGTAGTTAATGGTCACGTCACTTTGCAGCTGCATGCCTTGGTCTAGGCGGTTGTGAAACACCGAGGACACCATCGGCATCACTTCCACACCAAACGACTCTTTTTCTATCATGGACGCCAGCGCCAGTATCTCGTTTACAGTATATCCCGACGCCGCTATCTGCGCATGCAAGGATTCGTCGATGCGCTGTTCGGTGGTATTCAGCATGGTACGGATAATATCGTCTATGCTCGCCGTGGTGGCAAACTCATACGTTGCGGGGAACAAGTACCCCTCCAATGTAAAGCAACGGTTCACGTCCGGGGTGATTTCCGCTATCAGTGAATATGCGCTGTAGTCACCCTCTTGAGTAGCGGCTATCCACTCGTCTGTTGTGCATATACCCATTTCTTCCAGTGTCAGCCCGATACGCGCTAGGGTATACCCTTCTGGCACTACCAGTGTGAATGTGTCTTGCTGTGTTCCACTTGTCGCAGTGCTGCTCACACTTTGTGGTGTGGACGACGGCGCTATCACTGAAGATATTTCAGGCGTGCTACTGCTTGAATCTATGTTTACGCTACTTACTTGCTCGCTGTCTGCGCCCAGTGCACATCCACTTAATAGCATCACAAAAACCAATAAACAACTGAATATTTTTTTCATTATGTCTCCTTTTTCATATATCACATTTATGGCAATTCCTGCCGCCACACAAGATTAATTTCAAGGTAATAACGATGTATATTGTATCATATTTGTCTATCACGGTCAAAAACTGTATAATATATAACTAAGTACTAAAAGGCTTTTGCCGGATATGTGAGGATAGCATGGCACCTATACGTGTATTGCAGATTGTACCCGCCATGGATATGGGCGGACTGGAAACATTCATCATGAATGTCTACCGCAATATTGATCGCACTAAAATCCAATTTGACTTTTTATATCATTACACACGCACTTGCGCTTACGACGAAGAAATCCTTTCTTTAGGTGGGCGTATTTTCAAGCTACCTGTTCGGGAAGACAACCGTTTTTTTGCTTATTTCAAGGACCTTGACCGCTTTTTTGCCCAGCATCCCGAATACACTATAATCCACGGCCATTATAGCGGCTTTGGTGTTTTTTATAACCACTACGCTAAAAAACACAACGTCCCCACACGTATTTCACACAGCCACAACACTAACACCGAAAAAAGCCTGACGGGATTTATAGATGCTTTTCTTTCGTCTTTTTGCAAGTTTGGGTTTACACATAGGTTTTCTTGTGGCGTGAATGCCGGCAAGGCGCTTTACGGCAATCGAAGTTTCACAGTGTATCAAAACGGCGTCCAAACCCAGCGTTTCATATACAACGCCGAGCTGGCAGACGCCACTCGCAAAAAATGGAACATCCCCGCACAAGCTGTTTTATACGGTCACATCGGGCGCTTCACCCAACAAAAAAACCACGACTTTTTACTGGATATATTCGCTGAAATATTAAAAAAACAACCCGATGCACGTCTTATTTTAGCAGGCGGTGGCCCTCTTGAAGAAAAAGCAAAAGAAAAAGTGAAATCACTGGGGATAAGCTCATGCGTCATTTTTGCAGGCCTGCAAAAAGATACACCGGCTTTATACAACGCCATGAACTGCTTTTTACTCCCCTCACTTTTTGAGGGCTTGCCCGTTGTTTTGATAGAGGCTCAGGCGGCCGGCCTTACTTGTTTTGTGTCCGATACTGTCGCACAAGAAGCCGCCATCACAAACAGCGTGCACTTTTTGCCTCTTGATATAGGCGCCGTCGGCTGGGCAGACAAAATCGTTTCATCTCCACTTACTCGCACCGATAACATGCAAAAAATCAAAGACGCCGGCTATGACATCGCCACATGTGCACAAAAGCTGTCTGATTTTTATTTGTCTGAGTCTTCTAAACATGTCCCATTCGGCACATAAATCAATTGACTTTTTTTACGCCGTG
>CAYJIG010000012.1:0-42059 GCA_964370165.1 uncultured Oscillospiraceae bacterium | reverse complement strand
CCACCTTTTAGCTCGTTCAAAATATCGTCTACGTTCTTGTAGTTTGATTTTTGATTACTATCCAAAAGCGTCATCTCCATTTTATAAAAACAAAAGTTGTCGTGCTTTGGAACATATATGTAAAATTAAACTTGTCTTTTACGAAAAACTTCATACATAAAAATCCCACCGGCAACCGAAACGTTAAAGCTGTCCACCGAGCCGGCCGAGGCCATGGAAAGATACATAGAACCATCACACAGTTTTTTTATAAGTGGGGATACACCTTTGCCTTCATTGCCTAAAACTAAGGCAAAAGGGCCGCTTAAGTCTTGTTTTTCCATAGGCATGCCGTCCATGTCGGCACAATAAACAAAAACATTTGCTTTTTTTAATGTACGAATGGCCTCGCCTAAATTTGTCACTCTGGCAATGGGTAAAACAGCGGCGGCACCGGCCGAAGACTTCATCACAACAGGCGATACAGATGCCGCGCCACGTTTTGGAATCACCGCACCGTGAGCACCACACAATAGTGCACTGCGCAATAAAGCGCCCAAATTATGCGGGTCTTCTATACCGTCACAAAGCAATATAAAAGGTGGCTGGTTTTTGGCTGCAGCCGCGTCTAAAATATCTTGCAAAGAAGAATAAGACACCTCGGCGGCATACGCTGCCACGCCTTGATGACGCTCTCCCTGGCACAAAACATGAAGTTTGTTTTGTGGAATCAGCTTCACCACAGCGCCGGATTCCTTTGCTTTTTGGGTGAACCTCTGCTTTGTTTTTGCGTCTAGGGTATCAGATAAAAATAAAGTGTCAATACTGCTATCACTTTGTAAAAGTTCAGTTACTGCGTTGCGCCCATACACAACAGGACGCTCCACTCGATCATTCATCGGCTAGTCCTTTC
This sequence comes from uncultured Oscillospiraceae bacterium, assembly GCA_964370165.1. Lineage (GTDB taxonomy): Bacteria > Bacillota > Clostridia > Oscillospirales > Ruminococcaceae > JAAYCI01. Next base: position 41,167 of record CAYJIG010000012.1, on the reverse strand, counting down.
TTTGACGGTAGAGATAAATAAACCACCATTTGTTGCGGTTTAGTCGATAGACTACCCCAAGTTATTGATATTATACCAAAAATTGCATTATTTTACCACATAGAATTGAAAAAAATTACATAAAAAATCCATGTAAAAAGCTGTAAAGGATATAGATAGTGCTGACATTAGACAGTATAATATTAATGGGCACTGTGGCGGTATGCATTAGCTTGATACCCACAGTGCCCATATTGTATTTTTTTAGTTAAATAAATTTTACGGCTGTACCGTATGCAATGACCTCTGCTGCGCCTTGCATGACGCTTGCGCTTGCGTACCTTACGTTAACAACTGCGTCGGCGCCAAGTGCTTTTGCTTCGTCCACCATGCGCTTGACTGCAACTTGGCGCGCTTCGTTCAGCATGCTTGTATATGATTCAATTTCGCCGCCTACAAGTGTTTTTATGCCTGCCATAAAATCTCTACCAAGGTTTTTTGTCATAACTATGTTGCCTTTTACGATGCCGAGTGCCTCTAAATTTTTGCCGGATATTGTTTCTGTTGTAACAAGTGTCATCATAATAAGTCTCCTATCTGCCGCTATAAAAGTACGGCATGTTATAATTTTTTTATGATAGTGGTGATATTATCAAGGTTAATATTTTGACGCTATATCTTCTTCGCCGCTTTTTATTTGCTTGAAACGTTGGGAAAGCGCCACCCAAACACTTATCAGAACAACAGCGGGCACTAAAAGCACCAGTATGACAATTGCAATGTCGGAGAATGTTAACATGTCAGCACTTTGTAAAACTGTGAATAAAATAACGCCTGTCCAAAGTGCCACGCCAATTGTAACAATGATTGCAGCAATAAGTGCGCCTTTATATTTTTTTTCTTTATCTTTTTTATGAATATCCATAAATTTCACCCCCTTTTTCTCCATGTTTTCAATCATGTCCAAGTAATTTTTGACGCTGCTTTCCGCTAAAGGATCACTTTGTTCTGTCAATTGTTTTGAAAGTTCAATTGCAACTTCAATGCTCTGCTTTTGCTTTTCAAGGTTTTGCATGTGGCTGTAAAGGCAGGCATCAAGTGTCTTTTTGCCGCTAAAAATTTCGCGTATTTCGTCAATGGACACATTTAGCTTGCGAAGCAGCTTAATGCGTTCAAGGCACGCAATATCTTCCAAGTTATAGTCTCGGTAACCGTTGTCAGCCTTTCGCGTTGGACTCAAAAGCCCTTCTTTTTCATAAAAACGTATATTCTTTTTTGTAATGCCCACCAGTTCTTCAACACTTTGTATTTGCAATGTAATCGCCTCCATGTGCATATTTTACACGTTCTATTTAATGGAATGTCAAGCTTTTTTTGAATTTTTTTAAATTATTTTCAGGTTGCTCTTTAAAAATGAAACCTTATGCAAAATAATTGCTCGAAATTTGATGTATTAAATTACTACTGTCAGCACTGTAGTATAATAACATACGGCCGATTATGTGGTTTCTGCTATCACTTTATGCGTGAGTGAAGATTATACTATTTGTAAACTGCCAGAAGGCAACAATGCTGTTGAAAACTTGTTGAAAAGGTTAACAAATGGCACTTTGAGGGGAAAAGTCGATGTGGAAAACAAGAAAATGAAGGAGTTTTCAACAAAACATTAAAAACTATTAACATAACAGATAGTTGAAACAGAGAAAGATGTGACGAAATTTTATGTAAAAAAGCGGTAAAATTTTATGTTTTTTACAAGGGTGCAAAAATTATAAAATTTGGTATACTGGTATCAGCGCTTAAAAGTGGAAGGGTGGCTGTAAAAAATGACAGGAAAAGCAAACAACACACTTAGATTTGATGCACACAACATGGATTTAGAGACTACATTGTTTTGCGGGCAAAGTTTTTCGTGGGAAAAGGTAGATGATAATAAGTTTGCGGGAATAGCAGGCGAAAAAGGTGCATTTGTGTGGAAGGATGAAGATAGTCTTTGTGTGCAAAAGCTTGATAATACAAAATTAAGTGACGCGGACATAGCGTTTTGGCGCAATTATTTCGCCTTAGATGTAGACTATATTAAAATAAAGGAAAAACTATGCACACATGAAGTATTGGCGGAGTGTGTGGCTACAGCGCCGGGAGTGCAGGTGTTGAGGCAACCTTTTTTTGACACATTGCTTTCATTTATTGTCAGCCAAAATAACCATATACCGCGCATTACAAAAATTGTAAAGCAGATGCGAAAACAGTTTGGTAGGCCTATTTCACAAGAGTATTATACCTTTCCATCTCCGGAGGACTTGGCGAAAAAAACCGTGGAAGATTTAGCAGAACTTCGGGCAGGGTTTAGGGCGAAATACTTAGTGGATGCTGCCCTTAAAGTAGCAAGTGGGGAGGTATCAGAAGAAAGGCTACGCACACTATCTAACGAAGAAGCAAGGCGTGAGCTGTGTAAAATTCACGGCGTAGGGCCAAAAGTGGCCGATTGTGTGCTTTTGTTTTCGCTTGGCAGGTGGGATATTGTGCCCATGGATGTGTGGATGAAAAGAGCAATGGAAACACATTTTGCAGGCGGGATGCCACAATGTGCCGACGGAATACAGGGCATAGCCCAGCAATATATTTTCCACTGGATGCGAACAAAGGAAGTAAAGTGAAAAATAGAGCGGTTTGACTTGACAATTTATAGCGCAAAGGAGTATACTGTGCTAGGAATTTTAGGCCTTGATGCAGATTTGTAGGCTAATAGCAAAGCGCTCATGGTCCACTATAAAAGGGAGGCTATTATAATGTTACAAAACGCAAAAGAAATGCTGAACAAAGCACGGGACGGAAAGTATGCAGTGGCCCATATTAATACCAACAATATGGAATGGACCAAAATGATTTTAGAAACAGCCCAAGAAACCGGCACACCGGTGATTATTGGTGCGGGCAATTTGCCTTGTGTTTTCTTAGGCGGCAGACATGCTGTGGTAGGTATGGTAAATGGTATGATGCGTGACTTGAACATCACTGTGCCGGTAGCCTTACATTTGGATCATGGTTCTTATGAAGCGTGTTTTGAGTATATTGAAGCAGGTTTTTCTTCTGTTATGTTTGACGGAAGCAAATATTCTATCGAAGAGAATGTTCAAAGAACAAAAGACGTTGTGCGTGTGGCGCATGCTGCTGGCATTTCCGTGGAAGCTGAAGTGGGTGGCATAGGTGGCCAAGAAGACGGCGTTATAAGTGCCGGTGAGCTGGCAGATCCCGAAGAGTGCAAACTAATTGCTGATTTGGGTGTAGACTTTTTAGCCGCAGGCATCGGTAACATTCATGGCGTGTATCCTCCCGACTGGAAAGGCCTTGACTTTGACGTTTTGAACAAAATCAATGAAGCCACAAACCACTTGCCTCTGGTTTTGCATGGTGGTAGCGGTATCCCTGACGAAATGGTGAAAAAAGCCATCAGCATGGGCGTATCTAAAATCAATGTAAACACCGATTGCCAGCTGGCATTTGCAAGAACGCTTAGAACATACATTGAAGAGGAAAGAGATCTTAAAGGTAAAGGTTTCGAGCCTCGTCCATTGATGACAGAAGCTTTGCAAGCCATTAAAGTAGTGGTTCGCGATAAGTTTGAAATGTTTGGAAGTATTGGCAAAGCATAATGCCAAAGCTATGAATAATAAAAAAGCGGCAACGATATTTTCGTTGTCGCTTTTTGTTGTAAAGATATGCTGAAAAATATTATAAATCATAAAGTAAGGCAGAATATCCCGGCACAGGCCATTTGTCTTCAGGAATCAGCACTTCTAATGTATCGCAAGCATCGCGCAAAGCAACCATTTCGTTTTGAACAATACTCTGCATTTGTTTTGCAGAAGTGGCGATGTCTTTGGATATCGAAGAAAGGCTTTCTTGCAACGCTTTTTCAGCGTCGGCACAACTGTCTATAGCGGCAGACAAACGCCCTACCATGTCGCCGGCAAAGCGGCAAGTACCGCCTGCGGACTGTACGCGGTTTACCGTGGCCGCAGCATCACCCAAAGCAGAGCATGCCGCCGGCAAGAAACTACGACGGGTCATTTCAAGCAATGTATCGGCCGCAATACGCATTTGCTTCACATAGCTTTCCAGCAAAATTTCGTATCTGCTATGACACTCGCTTGGGCTAAACACTTTAGTGCGCTCAAACATGGCAATATTTTTTTCGGCAATAAAGCTTTCGGTAGCCTCTACCATGGTAGATAAGTTTGGCAAGCCACGTTTTTCGGCTTCTTTCACCCATTCATCGCTGTAGTTGTTGCCATTAAAGATAATTCGGGAATGCTTGTCCCAAACATCATGAATAATTTTTGCTATAGTGATATCGATTGTGTCGGAATCCACTTCTTCAAGCAAATCTGCAAATCCTGCAAGTTTATCGGCAACAGCGGCCGAGATAACGGTATTTGCCAGGCCTATAGACTGCGAAGAGCCCAGCATGCGGAACTCAAACTTGTTTCCGGTGAATGCAAAAGGCGAGGTACGGTTGCGGTCATTATCGTCTTGTACCGGTAACGGCAAAGTTCTTACGCCCAGCTTTAGGTTGCTGCGCTCGCCCATCTCATACGCGTGGCCGTCGGCAAGACTTTGCAAAAGGTTTGTTAGTGTTTGCCCAAGGAATATGGAAATAATGGCAGGAGGTGCTTCGTTACCGCCCAAACGTAAATCGTTGCCGGGACAGGCGGCCGAAAGCCTGATTAGGTCGGCATAATCATCTACTGCCGCAATAACAGCACACAAAACAAGCAAAAATGGCCTGTTTTCAACAGGATTATCGCCGGGTTTCAGCAAACTACCGGCCAAAGGTGTGTCAAGGCTCCAGTTGTTGTGCTTGCCACTACCGTTTATACCGGAATAAGGTTTTTCATGCAAAAGGCAGGCAAACCCATGGCGCAAAGCCACTTTTCGCATCAGCTCCATGGTGATTTGGTTGTGGTCCATGGCAACGTTTGCCGAGGCAAACACGTTGGCCAGCTCATATTGGCCAGGTGCCACTTCGTTGTGCTCGGTTTTTGCCGGAACACCAATAGCCCACAGCTCTTCGTCCAGGTCACGCATGTAGTTGCGCACACGCTCGGACACGCTACCGTAATAATGATCGTCCAACTCTTGGCCTTTAGGTGGTTTTGCACCACTTAAAGTAACACCGCAAATTTTTAAGTCAAGGCGTTTTTGCAATAGGTCTTTATCCACTAAAAAATACTCTTGCTCGGCGCCAACGCTGGGTATTGCCTGCAAAGTTTCTGTGTCGCCAAGTGCACGAAGCACACGCAAAGCGTGCTTGTTTAATATTTGCATACTACGCAATAGCGGGGTTTTTTGATCAAGAGCCTCGCCCATATGCCCACAAAACGCAGTGGGAATATATAATGTGGTACCTAAAACAAAGGCGGGCGAGGTGGGATCCCAAGTAGTGTATCCACGCGCTTCAAACGTGGACCGAAGACCACCCGAAGGAAAGCTGGATGCATCACCTTCACCGTGACTTAATGTCTTGCCGGTGAATTTTATGATGGGTGCACCCTCACGAATGCCATCGATAAAACTATCGTGCTTGCCGGCCGAGATGCCGGTCATTGGGGTGAACCAATGGATATAGTGGGTAGCGCCGTTTTCAATAGCCCATTCGCGCATGGCGTCTGCGATATCGTTGGCTACTTTTGGGTCCCATCGCTGATTTTCATCACGTATTTGCCGTAGTTTTTCATATACATCTTGTGGTAAACGCTTACGCATAGAGCGATCATCAAAACATCGCTTACCAAATTCAGTCAATACAGTTGTCTTAGCCAAAAAAGCCTCCCATCTCTACTGTGTACATTTACTTTTATAATTCTAACATGTAAAAAGGCTAAGTGGCAAGTGCAAAAAGAAAAAACTCGGGGTAACATTGAAGTTTTGAATACTATCTGCTACAATAAAAAGGAATTTCACATGGTTTATATAAGGTTACCTCTAAAAACCCTAAGCGTGGAAAACTACTTGCAAATTTTCCATAATATGTCACAAAAATTCTCGTTAATACACAAAGTATTGCCTCGAATTTTTATTTAATCTGACGAAAAATTTGCTGCGTATTTTTCTCACGTAGAGTATTTAGAGGTTCCCATAAGAAAGGATGAAACAATATTTTGGCTTTGTTTTTTGATAAATATGCAGGAAAAAAGGTAGCGCTTATAGGCGCCGGGGTCAGCCATAAAGAATTGATTATACTGTTTGCCAAAGCAGGTGCACAGGTAACTTTGTGTGATAAAAAAGAAGCAGAAGATTTTGACAAAAAATATCTGCAAGAGCTGAAAAAAAATAATGTGACACTTTGCCTTGGCGAAGATTATTTGCAAGGACTTGCCGGCCAAGATATAATTTTGCGCACGCCTGGGTTTGAATTTTTCACACCGCAGCTTCAAGACGCTAAAAAAGCCGGCATAGAGATAAGCAGCGAGATGGAGCTGTTTTTTGAAAACTGCCCGTGCTCGATAGTGGCCGTTACAGGAAGTGATGGCAAAACCACCACCACATCGCTGATTGCCGCAATGTACGAGGCAGACGGCCGCAAAGTGCATCTTGGCGGGAATATCGGCAGGGCGCTACTGCCTATTGTGGATACCATTGATAAAAATGACATAGCTGTGGTAGAGTTGTCCAGCTTCCAGCTGATTTCAATGAAGCAATCGCCTCACATCGCTGTGGTGACTAACGTGACACCAAACCACCTTGATCACCATAAAGATATGGAAGAATATGTAAGTGCGAAACTGAATATTTTAATGCATCAAAAAAAGAGTGATATAGCGATACTGGGCTATGAAAACGTGATTTCCAGAGGAATGGAAAAAGAAGTTTTAGGCGAATGTAGGTTCTTTTCAAGATTGCGTGACTTAGAAAACGGTGCGTTTTTGTCTGAAGACGACATGTTGTGCATTGCAGAAAATGGTAAAATTACACCTATAATACATAAAAAAGATATAAAATTGCGTGGTGTACATAATATAGAAAACCTGCTGACTGCTTTTTCTGCTGTAAGAAATGAAGTAAGCGTAGAAAGTATGCGAAAAGTAGCAGAAACTTTCCAAGGTGTGGAACACCGCATAGAGCCGGTGCGGACAGTAAATGGAGTACAGTGGTTTAACGACTCTATTGCCTCCAGTCCAACAAGAGTGATGGCGGGCCTTCGTTCTTTTGATCAAAAGCTGATTTTAATCGCCGGTGGTTATGATAAAAAAGTACCGTATGCACCCATGGCACCGGATGTGATAGAGCGTGTAAAGGTGATGGTTTTGATGGGCCAAACGGCACATTTTATTGAAGCGGCAGTAAGGGCAGAAGATGGATTTGAAGAAAGTGGGCTGGTGATTTTACGGGCAAAAGATATGGCGGATGCTGTACGCTTGGCGCAAAACGCGGCCCAAGAAGGGGATATAGTCACCCTGTCGCCTGCCTCGGCGTCGTTTGATGCTTATCCAAACTTTGAAGCGCGTGGCAAGCATTATAAAGAGCTGGTAATGGCGCTGTGATAGTTTTAGCAAACGCAAACGATGAAAAAGAAGTAAAGAACCGCATAAAAAGCACAAAAGCACTCGGCACACAGGTGGAAGTGCGTTGGCAGTTGTGGATGGAAAATCCTCGCTTGCCATATAAATTTTATCTGGTGGGCGAAACAGCGATATTAAAACTATGTGGAAACGCCGCTGTGCTGTGTGGTGATGTGATGCAAAACGACGAAGAGGAACTGATCTCTTTTTTGTACATGCAAAATATAAATAAGCTGACGGCTGTGGGTTTTGCGCCAAAAGGCTGGACAGTGCAAAAAAAGCGAGTCATACTTGAAAGGACCCCCGATAAGGGTTTTGAAGAGGATACACCGCAAGGCTTTGAGAATGCGCCGCATCCATTAAAGGTGATATCGGTGCTGGAAGATGCGCAGGGGTTTGCCTTTTCAGAGGAAGAAAAGCAGGATTTGTGGGCGGAAATCATGGTGGGGCGAAACCATGGCACTGCAAGTGTTGTGGGCATTTGCAAAAATGATAAACTGATAAGCACAGCAGGCGCATATGCCATTTCACAGACCAGCGCATATATAGCCGGAGTGGCGACGTGTAAAAATGAACAAGGGAGCGCTCATGCTTTATCGGTGCTTAGGGCGCTATGCGCTAGACTTAAAGATAAAACATTATATTTAGTTTGCAAAAACGAGATGACACCTTACTATAAAAAGCTACAGTTTTACGACACAAACGAATGCTGGGTATTGTCGGCCAAAAAGGAAGAAGAAAATTTGTCATGATGGAAAAATATTTCGAAATAACAGAAGAAATGAAACAATTGGATGCACAGGTGATGGAGCAAATTGCAACTCAGCTGGCGGACATTGATGCTATAAAGGAAGAAAACCAGTGGAAAATGCAAGCGGCGTTTACCGCATGCAGGGTGGCTTCAAACCATCTGGTGGGAACCACAGGCTACGGGTATGACGACGCCGGCCGAAACAAGCTGGAAGAGGTGTTCGCACACCTAAGCGGCAGTGAGGCGGCGCTGTTTCGGCATCAGTTTCAAAGCGGTACGCATGCCTTGGCGGTGGCACTGTTTGGTATTTTAAGGCCGAATGATGTGATGCTGTGCGCTAGTGGCACACCATACGATACTCTGCATGGGGTTATTGGCATCGGCGAAAAAAATGGGCAGGGTAGCCTTGCAGATTTTGGGGTGAAATACCGTCAGCTGGAGCTGAAAGATGGGTATTTAGACATTGAAGAAATTGCTAAAGAGGCAAAGACCGCTAAAATATTATACCTGCAAAGAAGCCGAGGATATGCAAACAGACGCACATTATCCTTGGAAGACATTAAAGCCGCGTCAAAAGCGGCAAAAGAAATAAACCCGGGTATTTTTGTGGTGGTGGACAATTGTTATGGCGAGTTTGTCAAACAAAAAGAACCCACGCAGGCGGGTGCAGATTTAATAATAGGCTCGCTTATAAAAAATCCGGGCGGTGGCATTGCACCCACAGGTGGGTATATTGCAGGTAAAAAAGAACTGGTAGAGCTTTGTGCTCAGCGGTTAAGCACACCGGGTGTGGGCTCGGAGGTGGGCAGTACATCGGGTGATATATTACGCCAGATGTATCTAGGCCTGTATTTTGCACCGGGTGTCACTGCCGAGGCACTGAAAACAAGTGTTTACGCGGCGGCTTTGTTTGAAAAGCTAGGGTGCAGTGTTTCGCCACGATACACTGAAGAACGAGATGATATTATCACCGCTATTGCTTTAAATGACGGAGAAAAACTGGCTGCGCTGTGTCGTGCCATTCAGCACACAAGCCCGGTAGACAGTCATCTAACGCCGGAGCCGTGGCCGATGCCGGGATATGACTGTGATGTCATCATGGCGGCAGGAGCGTTCACCATGGGCAGTAGCATAGAGCTTAGCTGTGATGGCCCAATGCGTCCGCCGTTTACAGCTTTTTTACAAGGTGGACTGAATTTTGCGGCTTCACGTGCGGCAGTATTGCTTGCGGCACAAGCGGCGTTTGGGAAATAAAATATTTAGAACATAAAAAGTACCACACAAACATGCTTTAAAGTACTATGCATTGTTTATGTGGTATTAATTTTGTGAAATTAGGCTTTGTTCAAAAACTCGGTAAAATCGTCTAAATAAAGTGGGCCGGAGAACAGCTCTCCTTTTGCAAGCTCACAGTTCATGGATTTCACCAGATCATAACAGCTTTCAGTGTCCACAGACTTTGCCACGGTGTGCATATTTGGAAATTTACTGCACAATGTCAATAGGCCTTCAACAACGTGAAAAGCGATGGGATTGGTTTCGATTTGCTGGATAAGTTCACTTGCAATTTTGATGGTGTGGAAATCATGCAATATTAGTATATCCGAGTTTGCGTTTTCTATGCCGAAATTATCAATAGAAACATTCAATCCATGCTGTGAAAATGAAATTAATATGTCTTTAAGTAAGGTTTTTTCCAAACGACATAAATCAGGCTTTATTTCTATGATAAGAAGACTTCTATCAACGCCATACTCATCACACAACATACCGATTTTTTGTGCACATTTTTCCTGAGAAAATGTAGCAGAAGATAATTGCACATAAATTTTTAAAGGTAAGTTTTGCTTTATAATAGACTGATGATATCCTAAAACGGTTTGCAAGACATAGTAGTCTAAGTCTACCATCACACCTTCTTCTTCATATAAACGCACCACTTGGTTTAAAGATAAATTTGATGTGTCATCACATAATTTTTCCACAATACACTGTGCGCTTACTGGTTTGCCGGTGGCCATGTCGATGATAGGATCAAGCAAAATTTGAATTTTCTTGTTTGAAATATCGGCAAACATCTGCTCTTTTGCTGTCAAGGTAAACTGCTGTTTTCCGTATGCCAAAGACCGATAGTAATTTTGCTTGTCATTGTACATAAGTGCATCCGCTTGAATAATTTGTTTTTCCAGCTCCATTTGTCCATCGTTCCAGTTGTGGCCGATAGAAATATTGGCTTTTTCTTTTTGCTTTACCGTATCTTTAAGTGAAGTGATCAGCCCTTCAAACAAATCCTTGTCAATCTCGGGGCAGATAACCACAAACTCGTCGCCACCAACACGGAATATACTCTTGCTGTCAAATATTTCTTTTAGTACATTGGCGGATTCCTGGATTAAAACATCGCCAAACTCGTGGCCATAGGTGTCGTTCACCTTCTTTAGACCGTTGACGTCTGCAAAACAAACACCAATATTCTGCGCATTTATGTTTTGAAGGCGCTTTAGCTCAGAGATGTATTTGTTCCTGTTATACACACCTGTAAGTGTATCGGTATAGCTAAGAAGCTCAAGCTGTTCTATGCTGGAACGTTTTTCAACTTCGGAGTATACAAAAAACGATACAGTACGAAGCAGTTCAAAATTATCGGTATATTGTGTGGGATCATCCACCCCTAAAAATCCTGTGATTACCCCGTTTCGGATTATAGGCGCGGCCAAAAGGCTGTTGATACCTTGGGCTTTTAATATGTCATACGAGTCACTGCTATTGTCTATATCATCATCAAGGCAAGTGATGAAAAACTCGCCATATTTTTCGAAACGATCCAGCCAGTCGGACACATTTTCAATAGGGATACCTTGCAAATTTTCAATTTGTGGCTCGGAAGCATCACTACACCATTCATATGTGTTGTTGATAACATCGTTTACATAATCGAAATCGAAAATATATGCACGCTGGGCACCGTAATATTTTCCGACTTCATGTAAAAACATAGATATTGCTTTATCTATATCTGTTTCAAACTGGAATACTCTAAGACATGAAGATACTGCACGCTCAAGCTCTAAGTTATCAGATAGGTTAGTCATTTGTTTTTTTGATGCAGTGATATCACGGGCTAGCTCAAGGCGCAATAAGCGACCATCTTCGGCCGAGATAAGCGTGTCTTGAATATCCACATAAACATCGAATTTTTCATTGTGAAACGACCAGTTGTACCATTCGTTTTCCTTTAGCTTATCATTTGTGCAAAACTCGCAAGGTGCATCTTTACCTTGCAACACCTTATAACATAGCTTCCCTTTATAATCGTCGCTAAAGTCGCCGGTTATGGCCTTGGTTGGGTGATTCATATAATGTAGCTCATAGGTGATGGGATCGCTTACATAACATATTAGGTCTGTTTTATTCATGATTAACGGAGCATAATAACTATCATTCATCATCAAATATTACCTCCATTGTTTGAGTATATAAATTATTTACGTTGCAATAAAGCACAAGCTGGTCAAAATTTATAAAAATAGTATAAAAAAACATATTTTTTAATATTATTTTTTGTGGTAGTTTAATATAATATCATACATCTAGGTAAAAGACAAGAATATTTGACGGATTGTGTACAAATTGTAAAGTTATACAAAATACGAGACTTTGGTTGACGAGTTACACAGTAATGTTGACAAAATGTTGTGAAAAAGTTACAATAATCTGACCAATCAAGCTTGACAGTTGTTATTTTGAAAATATATAATAATAGAGCGTTAATCGAAATATTAATATGTTTAAAAGAAAGGTACAGATTATGAAAAAATTACTTTGTATGATTTTGGCTGTAATGCTTATGATGACGTTGTTTACAGCTTGCTTTGAAGAAGATTATGAAACAGAAGAAATGACCGATGCCACAGTGGAAGATGCCACAGCGGAAGATGGCACGGCGGAAGACGACATGATGGTAGAAGATGACGAAGTTAGCTATGGCGTAGCTGCAGACGGCACTCCTTTCGGTAGCTTTACCGCGACATCTGTTTATGGACATGAGGTAACAGAAGCGGTTTTTGGCGAGTATGACATGACTATGGTGAATGTCTGGGCCACATGGTGTCCTCCTTGCATCGGCGAAATGGACGAGCTGGAAGAAGTATATCAAGCTTTGCCGGCAAGTGTTAATGTGCTAACCCTTTGTGACGACGGTGACGTGGAAAACGCATTGGCGCTACAGATACTTGAAGAAAACGGTTGCAACTTTGATGCGATAGTTCCTGATGATGCAATGCGTAGTGGGTTTATGTCTACTGTTTCAGCTTTCCCGACAACTGTGTTTGTAGACAGCGCAGGCAACATTTTTGGCGATAGAATCGAAGGCGCACCGCAAGATCCGGTTGCCTACTACATGGCAGCGGCTGAAGCGATGTTGGAAATGATTGAAGAATGAGAAAGCTAGATATCCGATATGTTAGGGTGGCATTGCTGATTTCTGCTATTGCCTTAATAGTTATTGGCCTTTTGGCAGGCGAGCATGTATCTGTTTTACAAAAATCTATTCGTATATGTCTTGAATGTATCGGGATAGGATGATTATTATCAAAAAGAAAAACAAGCGTCATTTTATACAGCTGGCTTTTGCTGTGCTAACTAACGGATATATCATAGGCTTTTTTAGCGGCAAGATTTTCCAAGGATCTTCAAAATATATGTGTGTGCCGGGGCTTAACTGCTATTCATGTCCCGGCGCGCTGGGTTCTTGCCCTATTGGATCGTTGCAGGCAGTACTAAGCCGAAGCGGAAATTATGTCAGCTACTATGTGTTGGGACTTTTGATATTGTTTGGGGTGACAATGGGCCGGCTGGTATGCGGGTTTCTATGTCCCTTTGGGCTTGTTCAAGACATGCTACACAAAATAAAAGTTCCTAAATTAAAAGTACCAAAAAAACCGGATAAAGTGCTCAGATATCTAAAATATGTGATTTTTGCATTGTTTGTAGTACTTTTTCCGATGTTTTTGACAGACAGTTTTGGTTTGGGCGGACCTTATTTTTGCAAGTGGATTTGTCCTTCCGGTACGCTGTTTGCAGGAATACCGCTTATCTCTTTGAACGAAAACCTAAGAAGCTTTTTGGGCGGATTATTTTTCTGGAAGATGAGTATTTTACTACTCGTTATTGGTTTGTCTGTAGTTATTTACAGGCCGTTTTGTAAATATCTTTGCCCTTTGGGTGCATTTTATGCATTGTTCAACAAAATCAGTATATATAAGCTGAACTTGGACAAGCATAAATGTGTGGGATGTAATCAGTGTAACAAGGCGTGTAAAATGAATATCACAGTGACAGAAGACATAAACTCGCCCGAATGCATCCGGTGCGGTGATTGCAAAAATGCGTGCAATTTTGGTGCTATCAGCACAAAATGTGAGTTGCTGGGCAAAAAGCTGGAAAAACCTGCGAAAGAGACTGAAAAGACAAACAGCTAAAAACTGATTAAATTAATTCACTAAAAAAGCTACGAGTCATCCCATAATGGGTGATATCGTAGCTTTATTTTTATGTATAAATTAAAATTTACAGCCCAAACTCTTTCTTTATTTGATCCATCATGACGTCCACGGGTGCTTCCACACCGGTCCACAGGGTGAAGTTTACCGCACCTTGATTTACCACCATGCCAAGACCGTTGACGGTTTTAGCGCCACGTTTTTCGGCCTCTTGTAAAAAGGCAGTATGTGGCCTGTTTACAATAACATCGGTGACTACCATGTTTGAGGAAATAGTGTCGTAGTCCATATCGGGTTTTTCATCAACGTTTGGATACATGCCTAAAGAAGTGGCGTTCACTACGATATCTGCGTTTGCAGGCACAGAATAGGGCTTGTTCCACTCAACAAAATCACCCGCAGCGTCAGTGCGATCGCAAATTAATTTTGCCAGCTCGCTACCACGGTCTACGTTTCTGTTTACGATGGTGATTTTTTTTGCGCCTGCCAAGGCACACTCTACAGCAATAGCACGGGCCGCACCGCCTGCGCCTAAAACAACAACATACTTGCCGTCTACATCAACTTGGTCGTTTTTAAGTGACGTGAGAAAGCCTTTTCCGTCGGTGTTTTCGCCCCACAGTTTGCCGTCGTTGTTTACCACCATGTTTACAGCACCAATGATTTCAGCAGCAGGAGAAAGCTCGTCTAAATATTCCAGCACCTTTACCTTATGAGGGATAGTCAAGTTGATACCACGCATGTTCATGGCTTTCATGCCTGCCATGGCTTCGGCCAAATCGCCATCATGTACCTTGATGGTAAGATAACGGTAGTCAAGCCCTTTCACGGCAAACGCCGCTTCTTCTATCACACCGGTAGGATTATCATCGATAGGACAACCGAAAGCACCGACCAGCTCAGAACGATAAGATTTACTCATAAAATACCACTCCTTTATTTAATTCGACCAACATAATTCATAAATTATCTATATAATGGTAATACATATTGATGATAAAGTCAATCTGAAGTGGTAGTGGATTTGTCATATAATGCTATATTCAAAGGGGTGTAAAGATACGGTTGGCGCACAAAAAATGCCCGGACAACAAGTGTGTCGGGGCATTGGAAAAATCTTGACTGGTATAGGTTTCGATGCTAATTATTTGTTTTCATATTCCATTTTCAGTAAATATTCTTTCATGGCCAGACCGCCGGCATAGCCTACCAGTTTACCATTTGCGCCTATTACTCTGTGGCAAGGCACCACGATATGTAAAGGATTTTTATTGTTTGCCATCCCGACAGCACGGCTTGCTTTTTCGTTGCCTATAGCTTTCGCAATTTCTTTGTAGGTGCGAGTTTCACCGTATGGAATGTCACAAAGTGCAGACCATACTTTTTTTTGGAAGTCTGTTCCGGCAGGCTTTAATGAAAATGTAAACTGCTTGCGTTTGCCGTCAAAATACTCAGAAATCTCAGAAAACACGTTGTTTGTGAAATCGGTTTTATCTCCGAAATCAGTAGGGGTATGGTTGAGCTTTTTTAGTGAAGTGACAGTTTCGTTATCATGCTCAATTCGTATAAAGCCAAGTTTTGATTCATAAACAGCATAGTTCATTATTGTTTGTTGTCCTTTCTATATACGAAAAAATATACTATCCTTTATAATTATATCATGTGCAAATCCGAAATTCTTCCTAAAATTAGAAGTTCAATTTTTGAAATAGCTTTGAGATAATCATTAACGGCGACACACTAAAGGCTATTGCTTTAGTTTTCTATATTTTGTGGGTGGAATATCATACATTTCCCTAAAGCTTTTTGTAAAATAGCTGATTTCGGCAAAGCCACAGCTGAGACCAATATTAATGATAGGCTCGCTTGTTGTTTTTAGCAAAAAAGCTGATTGCTGTAGCCGATATTTTTTCAGGTACTTCACAGGAGAAGTGCTTAAAATACTCTTAAAACTTCGTAAAGCTTCGCTTTCTTTTACATTCGCGCTTTTGGCAATGTCGAGTAAAGTTATCGTTTTGTCAAAGTTTTGGTGGATAAACGACATCATGGTCTTACATCTGCTTAGTTGTTTTGTTGTTTTTAAATCTATAGGATTTTGCATGTTTTCAGTGTTTTTTATGATGGGTATCAAGGTTTTAGTCAAGTTTTCTCGGACAAAAAATTCATAAGCGAAATCTTGATTTGAAAAAGCATCATAAGCATCTAGTACAAGCGAGCAAGCCTTTACAGACAACAAGCAGGTGTTGATGGATGTTTCTTTAAGCAATGAGTAAAAGTAGTTTTCGTATAAAACACTGTTTAAGTCACCGTATAAAAACTTCGAATTAAAAACAAATGATTTTAATGTGCAGTCTGTATCTTCAAAATTTATGCAGGAGTGTAGCCTGCCGGAATTTATAAAAATTCCTTCGCCAGAAGACAACACATACTTTTCAAGCTCGACAGTAATATCCATCTTGCCGCTTGTAACCACAATAAGTTCTATTTCATCATGCCAATGATACGGAACAGGATCCGCCTTTAAGTCGTCGTTATATACACCAATAGGAAGCTCGGGAGTGCCTTTGACATTAAGCTCTTTCATGGTGTTGTCTAAGATGATATTGCTACAAGTGGTTTTTTCCATTTTATCCTCTTTTGGCGAAATAATCATATTAAATTGCGATATATTAATAGAAGTAAATAATATATGATGATATTATTATATCGTAAACAATGTGGAGGTACAACATGTTAAGCATACTTTTAGCGCTTATTTATATATCTTTTATCAGCCTTGGCTTGCCTGATGCGGTGCTTGGTTCAGCGTGGCCGCTTATCAGTGAAGAGTTTGGCGTGCCTGTTTCCGGCATGGGTATTGTCACAATTATTATTTCGGCAGGCACAATTATTTCAAGCCTTAATAGTAGCAGGCTTATAAATAAAATCGGAGTACATAAGGTGACGGCATTTAGTGTTTTGCTAACGGCAGTTTCGCTATTTGGATTTTCTTCTAGCCCGTCGTTTTTGGTGCTGTGCCTTTGGGCGGTGCCTTATGGCCTGGGCGCAGGAAGTGTGGACGCCGCACTGAACAACTATGTCGCGATAAACTTTGAAAGCAAACACATGAGCTGGCTACATTGCATGTGGGGCGCCGGCGCGACATTAGGCCCGTATATCATGGGCATGGCGCTTACAGGCGGGTACAGCTTCAGAACAGGATATATCATCTTGTTTATAATACAGGCCATACTTTCAATAGCGATTTTCATCAGTAGCCCTGTATGGAAAGCAAACACAAAAAATGTAGAGAACACTGAAACAAAACAGCGCACACTTTCGCTGAAAGAGATATTCAAAATACGTGGAGTAAAGCAAATTGCAGTCGCTTTTTTATGCTTTAGCTCAATTGAGCAAACCACAGGCCTTTGGGCAAGTAGCTACCTTGTGTATAACAGGGGAATATCACCCGAGATTGCTGCCGGGTTTTCGGCCTTGTTTTACCTTGGGATTACTGTAGGCAGGGGAATATGCGGGTTTATTGCTATGAAATATAACGATAAACAGATGATAAGGGCAGGCACGGTCATCATGGCGGTGGGACTGGGAATATTATTTATTCCGCTGGGGGAGTATACTGCATTTATCGGGCTTGCTATGATAGGCCTTGGCTCGGCGCCGGTGTTTCCGTGTATTATCCACTCCACACCAGACAATTTCGGGGTGGCAAATTCGCAAGCTATCACAGGCGTTCAAATGGCGTCAGCGTATACAGGCACTTTAATAATGCCGGCGCTTTTTGGTGTGATTGGCAGAGAGATAAGTTTCAGTTTATACCCGGTTTTTATAGGGGCGTTTTTGTTGGTGATGTTTTTGATGTATGAAACTATGCTAAAGAAAGTGAAGGTGACAGATAAATGAAAGTGGAACACATTGCACTGTATGTAAAAGACCTAGAAAAAGCAAAAAACTATTATGAAGAATATTTTGATGCCAAAGCAGGCGAGCTATATCATAATAAAAACACAGGCTTTAAATCGTATTTTTTGTCGTTTGAAGATGGCGCAAGACTGGAAATCATGAACTTACCCGAGCTAAAAGAAAAACTACAAAACAATAAACGCACAGGATTTATTCATTTGGCTTTTAGCGTGGGTAGCGAGGAAAAAGTTAGAGAACTTACATATAAAATCCAAAACGACGGGTATGAGGTGACAAGCAATCCACGGACAACAGGGGATGGATATTACGAAAGCTGTGTTGTGGACACTGAAGGTAATTTAATAGAGATAACAGTATAGTGAATATAAAGTAAAACAAAAAAGACACCGTTTATATAACGGTGTCTTTTATTGTATATGTTATGACGTGCAAAAATCAAGTTAAGAATATACTCCGGTTTGCGGGCTAATCATGCCTGCGGGTACAGTATCTGTAGTAGTTGTAGTGGCTGTGGTGGCTGTGGTGGTTGGAGTGGTTGGGATAACTATAGGTTCCATAGATACATTAGCGTAGGCGTTTAGGTGGTAGTCTGACGTGTGGTCTGCCACCACTGTGCCGGGTGTTGAGGCACCTGCCCTTACTACGGCTTGGTAGCCGGAAGACGGGTTTAATGTTGTGGGCCTGCTAGAAAATGCATTCGGGGAACTACTGGCATGAATACCTGTCAAACTTGCTGTGTCTTGCAGTACGATATTATTGCTTAAAATACCTGAGCCATCTCCATCGCCAGTTGCTGTCACCACGGCATTTCCGCCTATGATAACATTATTGTCTCCTGCAAAAATGCCAGTACTAGAGACAGGGTTTGCTCCTGTAGCGGACAGTCTTCCGCCTGAGGTGGAAGTAATAGTCATGGTATTCGGTGCCAGTCCTGCATAGTGCGATAGTCCTGCATCAAGCCCGGATAATAAGTTATTGCCGATCAAAGAAATGTTTAATGTAGTGTCTGGAGCTGCACTAAATGGTATAGGGGAAAGGGTGTGCATAAATAGATTGTCCATGATGATATTATAGGTGCCACTGGTTTCCACACCAACAATGTTTGCATTAGTTATTCCGTACAAGGTTAGGGGCCCTGTATAAGGTGTAAGCACTCTGTTTGTAGCTGAAGTAGTATAATAGGTTTCATTGTTGATATTATATAAAAATAAACTGCTGTTTGCAACATCAAACCGCATATTATTTGATACAGTGCCTGTAGAGGGAGAACCACCGACTATGTTGCCAGTGCTAGTCACTGTTCCTTTGTTTGCAATAAGACCATTATTCGACAACGTTAGATATGAATTGCCGTTTACATTTATGGTTCCTTCGTTTACAAACTGATTTTCTATGATGAGGCTTATAGAGTCGACGCCATTTCCGACATGAATAGTCTTGTTTTGAGGTAAAGTAATCAAAGAGGAAGTGCGAGAGATATTTATATCAGTGGTTATTAGTATACTGATTACATTAGCGTTAGCAACTGCACGTACAAGCTGTTCCACTGTGTCAACATCAGTGGATCCGCCTACTATCTCGAGACTGCCATTGTTGTAATTTATGGTACCGCCGGGGTCTTTAGCACCACTAGGGGTAATAAAGTCGGAACTGTCAAAAGTAATAGTTCCGGTGGTGTTGGTTACATCACCATTGTTGTGGTATGTATTTAAGATGGAATTATTAGTAAAGTTCATAGTGCCGTTATTCGTAAATGTGGTACCTTGATGGCGTATTAGTCCTCCGTTTTGAACATTTAATGTGGCACCGTTTGTAAATGTGCCAAGGTTATTAATTATTCCGTCAATATAAAAAGTACTGCTGGCTGATGTTGTGAGACTGGCGCCATTCTGAATGTTTATGGTGCGGTTAGCATCTAAGTTGAACGAGTTGCTAAAAGGAATTGAAACATCACCGACGATATTTATCGTGGTTTCACTTCCGCTTATGGCTGTTGCTAACTCTGTCCAGCTGGAAACATCTGTTGCCGCCGAAACTTCGGTAGAAGATACCACCATAAAAGAAAACATAGACGCAATCATAACCAGCGCCAGCAAAACAGATTTCACATTTTTAATAGTCATACCAATTCCCCTTTAGATATAAAAATATATACATAGGTGATTTTACATTATTTTCTTTGCAATGTCAATTTTCAGGGAAGGCTAGCCAATCCGATGTAATCCGAACCCGCCTATTTTAGTAAATCATTCTTTTAGTCATACCGCCATCAATCACGATATTTGCACCGTTGATAAAGTCGTTTTCTTCATCTGCTAAAAATAAGCAAGCATTAGAAATATCACGAGGCCGTCCAACTCTGTTAGAGGGATGTATGTCATGGTCTCGTTGTTCAAGTTCTTTCCAATAGCCCACATGAATAAATCCGGGGCTGATAGCGTTAACGGTAATAGGGGTTCCTTTTAGCGATACGCACAGTGAGTTTGTAAGCGATACTATGCCGCCTTTGCTCATGCCATAAAGCTCCCAGTCTTCCATGTTTTGATGCCACCTTGTGGAGGAAATATTGATGATTCTTCCATAGTCTTCACCACGATTGAGTTCGATAAATTTTTTAGAGCAAAGAAACGCTCCACGTAGGTTTGTGTTTAAAACTTTATCATATTCTTGTAGTGAAACATCTGATATGTTTTTTACAAACATGGCAATTGCGCCATTGTTAATCAAAACATGTATTTTACCATATTTTTCTTCTATCAGATTAAAAGCTTGTTCAATGGAGGAAGGCTCGGATAAGTCTGTCTTTATATAGTCTACATAATCTTCTTTGTTTTCGATAATATCAAGCACGATTACTTTGTATCCTTTTTTTGCAAACTGCTGCGCCATGTCAAAACCAAGGCCGCTTGAACCACCTGTTATAACACAAATTCTCATTTAATCTCTCCTTGCTTTAAATTAATCATGTGATGAGCTTATTAGAAGTGTAGGCTTATAGTATTTATTCTACCACAATAGAAGAAGAAAATGTGTTGTAAAAAAGACAATTTTGGTGTATACTTAGCCCTGCAGATTACTAGAAAAAGTAAGGCGAGTCTTTGCAAAAATCGATTTTAAAGGAAACGGGACGCTTATGAATATTATCGTTGTGGGCGCAGGTAAAGTGGGAACAACCATAGCCACTTACTTGTGCAAAGAAAACCATGATATAACGGTGATTGACACAAAAGAAGAAACGCTGGACGATGTAATGAATGCCATAGATGTGCAAGGTGTTTATGGAAATGGTGCTATTTATTCTGTGTTGGCGGATGCGGAAGTGGCCAAGGCTTACCTTGTCATCGCAACCACGCCGTCAGATGAAATAAACATGCTGTGTTGCATGACGGCTAAAAAAATGGGAGCAAGGCATTGTATTGCTCGTGTTCGCAACCCAAGCTATATACGGCAGATTCCATTCATGAGAAAAGAACTGGGTTTTTCCATGATTGTAAACCCGGACTATCAAACGGCGCTTGAAATCTCAAGGATATTGCGTTTTCCGTCGGTTATTAAAATTGAAAGTTTTTCCAAAAGCCGTGTTGATCTTGTGGAACTTAAAATTTCGCCCGATAGCAAGCTTGTGGGTGTGCCTTTAAATAATTTACAAAGTCGATTTAATGTAAAAGTGTTGGTTTGTACTTTGCAACGTGGTGCCGAGATTATTATCCCCAAATGGGACGTGGTGCTGGAAGCGGGAGATAAAATTCATCTTACTGCCTCTCATTCAGACCTTAATAAATTTTTCAAGCGTCTTGGTATTTTAAAAGATCCTATTCGTTCTGTTATCATTGTAGGCGGTGGGCGTATTGCTTACTATTTGGCCGACCAACTTTGCGATATAGGTATGCAAGTGAAAATTATCGAAAACAGCGAAGAGGCTTGTATTTCGCTTGCCGAAAGCCTGCCGAAAGCCTCTATTGTATACGGCGACGGCACAAAACAGGAAATTTTGCTGGAAGAGGGTATAGAAACCGTGGATGCCTGCGTGTCTCTTACGGGTATTGACGAGCTAAATATGGTTATTTCTATGTATGCACAAACTAAAAATGTGCGTAAAGTTGTGACTAAAATCAACCGCGGTGAGCTTATCGACCTTGCAGAAAACTTTGGTAATGACAGTATTGTGTCCACAAAGCTCACCACTGTGAATACCATTTTGCAATATGTTCGTGCACGACAAAACACGCATGGAAACAGTATCATCACACTAAATAAGTTGACAGATGGACGTGCTGAGGCACTTGAGTTTTTTATGGACACACACAGTAGTGTAATTGGTGTGCCTTTGAAAAAATTACAAATCAGAAAAGATGCCATCATTGCGGGTATTGTGCGTGCAAACACGGCTCTTATTCCCGGCGGTGATGATCATATAGAAATGTACGATAATGTTATCGTAGTTACTACATGCCCCCATATCCGAGATATTGAAGATATCTTAACACATGAGTAAAAGGGGGCTTTAAGCGGTGAGTTATTCAATTATTGTAAATACATTAGGTAAAATTCTTTTAATCATTGCGGCTCTTTTGTGCTTGCCTTTGCTTGTCAGTTTATACTATGGTGATGCGGTTGCATATGCCTATCTTGTGCCCATTGCTTTGATAGCAATCATTTGTGTACCTGCGCAAATTTTTATGAAAAATAAAGGGAGCTTTCATGCAAAAGAAGGGTATGTCATTGTGGCGCTCAGCTGGATTTTGATGTCGGTTTTCGGTTGTTTGCCTTTTTTCGTCAGTGGAGCGATACCCTCGTTTGTGGATGCTTTCTTTGAAACAGTGTCGGGGTTTACCACTACGGGTAGTAGCATTTTGACTGATATAGAGTCTTTGCCGAAAAGTCTTTTGTTTTGGCGTAGTTTTACCCACTGGATTGGTGGCATGGGCGTATTGGTGTTTGTTTTGGCCATTTTGCCGAGTGGCCAAGGCACCGAAATACATCTTATGCGTGCCGAAGTACCGGGACCTAAGGTGGGAAAACTTGTAAGTCGTGTGCAGTTTAGTGCTCGGCTGCTGTATGCCATTTATTTAGGGCTTACCGTTTTGGAAATATTTTGCCTTCTTTTGGCGGGACAGCCTCTTTTTGATAGCACCGTAAATGCTTTTGCAACGGCCGGCACAGGCGGTTTTTCCGTCTTGAACACCAGCATAGGTGGATATCAAAACCCTGCCGCAGAATATATTATCAGTGTTTTCATGCTACTTTTTGGTTTCAACTTCAACTTATTTTATTTTCTTTTGATGCGCAAATTCACACAGTTTTTCAAAAACGAAGAATTGCGCGTGTATTTGCTTGTTGTGGCATCGGCTGTGGCGTTGATTTTCATCAACATTTATTCGTTTTATGACACGTTCGAGGAAGCCTTCCGGTTTGCGTTTTTTCAGGTTTCTTCCATTATCACTACCACAGGCTTTGGTACTGCGGATTTTGCTGCTTGGCCGGTATTTTCGCAGGTTATTCTTGTTTTGCTCATGTTCATGGGTGCTTGCGCAGGCTCCACAGGCGGCGGTCTCAAGGTTTCTCGCGTCATTATTTTGTTTAAGCAGGCTGTTAAAGAAATCAAACGCACGCTTAACCCACGCAATATTATTGCCGTAAAAATGGAAGGAAAAGCCGTGCCAAACTCTATTCTAAGCGGTGTTTGCGTCTTTTTTGTTGTATATATGCTGCTTATGGGTGTTTCTGTATTACTGCTTTCTCTTGACAATTTCGATTTCACCACCACTGTCACGGCCGTTATTGCTTGTATGAATAATATAGGCCCGGGCTTGGGTGCAGTAGGCCCCACCGGAAACTTTTCGGGATTTGGAGATTTTGGCAAACTGGTCTTGAGCTTTGACATGTTGGCTGGTAGGCTGGAATTATTCCCCATGCTGGTGCTTTTTTATCCGCGCACTTGGAAAAGGGCTTAAACTCTTATGCATTGGTTTTAGCCGAAATTTAGAAAAAGTTTAATTTAGATGTGAACAATAAAAAAGACACCGAGCAAAGCTCGGTGTCTTTTTTGGTGTAGTGCGCCCAAAGGGGTATGCTATCACGCGGCTTGTAGGAACGCTGTTATATAAACCACTAACAACTTTTTTCAAAGAAATTCAAAGGAAAAAAACAAGGAACTTACATGGGCAAATAAATTTCACAATCTTTACATTATATTGATATAATATTCACATTATATCGATATAATTCCCTTACCAAATATTCATTTAACGCTGTTGTGTAAGTGGGGATTGGTATATTTCAATGTTGAACCACGCCTGACATGAAATTAAGAGAAAGGAAAGGAAATGTCTATAAAAGCATCTACTATGCAACGGTTAAGAATTATTACAGTATCAATTCTTGTGCTCTTACTAATACTATCTTTTATTGGGTCTGTGATGTTAAGCATACGCAGTAATGAATATAGTGCAAATAGAGCAGATTTGGTTATAAATTTAAACCGTTTTATGGATGGATCGGCTTATTTAACCTCAGAAGTGCGTGCATATGCTGCTACGGGTGATACTGTGCACTTCGATAACTATTGGGAGGAAGTAAACACTCTGAAAAACAGAGATATCGGTGTTGAAAATATGCAATCCATAGGACTTGCAGATGACGAGATTGCCATAATCGAGGAAATGCAGTCCATTTCAAACAATCTGATTCCGCTGGAAAGTGCCGCCATGGACTCTGTAAAAGCAGGTAATGTGCAGGAAGCAATGGATAGTGTTTTTGGCGACGAATACGAAAGTGGATTAGCTCAAATTGCTACTTTACAAATAGAATTGCGCGAGATGATAGACACTCGAACTAATGAGCTTGTGGCCGACGCCATTATTCAAAACACATTGATATATGTTGTGATGGCAATCTTGCTTTTATTAATTACGGTAGTTCAGTTTATTTCTGAAGTAGTGATTAAAAAAAGTTTGATCAACCCTATTGCAAACTGCTCGAATGCTCTGCACGAAATTTCCAAAGGCAATTTGACATATAATTTAGATTTGAAAGCAGGCAAAAATGAAATTGGCGTGTTGGTAGGCTCCACAAAAGAGATGGTATCAAATGTGTCGGGTATTATCAGCGAGCTTAGTGATGGTCTCACAGCTATGTCACAAGGTGATTTCACACACAAAGAAATCAGCGGGCAGTTGTTTGTAGGTGATTATGCCCCGCTGGCCACAGCATATAACAAAATTAACAAAGAGCTACCAATGACGCTAAAGCAACTGCAAAGCTCATCAAACTTGGTGCGTGGCGGCAGCGAGCAACTGGCAAATAATGCACAAGCTATGTCACAAGGGGCCAACTCGCAGTCATCGGCTATTCAGCTGTTAACCGTTTCGGTAGATGAAGTGTCTACCAGAATCAAACAAACTGCCGAGGATGCACGAAATGTTAAAAAAGCAAATACAGCAACGCAGGAATCTTTACAATTGAGTAATGAACAAATGCAAGACATGATGCGTGCCATGGAACAAATCAATGATAAATCACATGAAATCAGCAACATTATCAAGGCCATTGATGATATCGCATTCCAGACAAACATCTTGTCGCTTAATGCAGCGGTGGAAGCTGCAAGAGCGGGTGTTTCAGGAAAAGGATTCGCTGTGGTGGCAGAAGAAGTACGTAGCCTAGCATCTCGGTCAGCAAAATCGGCAAGAGATACAGCCACGTTGATTGAAGAGACGCTAGCGGCTGTGGAACAAGGCAACAAGGTAGCTCAGGCCACTTCCGCTTCTATCACAAATATTTTTGAAGGTGCGTCTAAACTTAGTGCCCTTGTGGATGATATTGCCGGCGCTACAGAAAGTCAGGCTATATCTGCAGAGCAAATCAAGGCCGGCGTGGAACAAATAGCTTCGGTGGTAGATATCAACACTTCAGCTGCAGAACAAACAGCTTCGGTAAGCGAAGAACTTCTAAGTCAAGCGCATACTCTAAAAACGATGACATCACGTTTTACATTTAGTAGTTAGCCTAGATAATACAATAAAGCTGTAAAATGGCGTCTCCACCCAATTGGGTGGAGACGCCATTTTATGGCAGATAAATACCATTGGTTATAAAACAGGGATGCTTAAGCGACATAGCATGCTTCATAGGGTGCTCTGGTGGCTGGAATGTGGTTATAGGAACCACCTGAAAATATATAGAATAAAAAAGACACCGGAACTTAATCCGATGTCAATTGGGTGCAGCGTCACGCTGCTGGTCGGAGTGACAGGATTCGAACCTGCGGCATCCTGCTCCCAAAGCAGGCGCGCTACCAACTGCGCTACACCCCGATAGTAATACAATATCATATACTATAATACATATTTTAAGATATGTCAACTGCTTGACACAGCCTCGTGTTACATCGTACAATACAATATGATTATATAATAAAAAATGTTTCATTACAATGAAAACATAGCTTTTGGAGGATGCGAATGAAAAACACCGAAAAAACAATGGATACCATCACAGCGCTTTGCAGGAATCGTGGTTTTATTTTTCAAGGAAGTGAAGTGTACGGCGGCCTTGCAAACACATGGGACTACGGTCCGCTAGGCGTTGAATTTAAAAATAATGTTAAACGCGCATGGTGGAAAAAGTTTGTGCAAGAAAGCCCCACAAACGTAGGCCTTGACGCCGCTATTTTGATGAACCCTGAAGTTTGGGTTGCCACAGGCCACGTGGGCGGATTCTCAGACCCACTGATGGATTGTAGAGCATGCAAAACACGCTATCGTGCCGATCAAATGATAGAAGAAGATGGCGGCGAGGCTGTCAGCATGGACTTTGCCCAAATGGAAGAATATGTACGTGAACATAATCTTGTATGCCCAAACTGTGGCAAAAACGACTTTACCGATATCCGTAAGTTTAATTTAATGTTTAAAACATTTATGGGCGTGACAGAAGACGCCAAAAACGAAGTTTATCTGCGTCCTGAAACAGCACAAGGCATTTTTGTGAACTTTGCTTCAATCCAGCGCACCACTCGCAAGAAAATCCCGTTTGGTGTATGCCAAGTAGGCAAGGCGTTCCGTAACGAAATCACACCGGGCAACTTTGTGTTCCGTACTCGTGAATTTGAACAAATGGAATGTGAGTTTTTCTGCAAACCCGGCACAGACCTTGAATGGTTCTCTTACTGGAAAGACTACTGCATCAATTGGCTGAAAGACGTTGGCATCACCGACGACAACCTGCGTTTCCGTGACCATGACCCGGAAGAGCTTGCGTTTTATTCTAACGCCACCACCGACATTGAATATTTGTTCCCGTTTGGTTGGGGCGAGCTTTGGGGTATAGCCGACCGTACTGATTATGACCTGAAACAACATAACGAACATTCAGGCAAAGCACAAGAATATTTTGACCAGCAAACGGGCGAGCATTATGTACCATATGTTATCGAGCCCAGCCTTGGCGCAGACCGTGTAGCACTTGCTATTTTAGTGGATGCATACGACGAAGAGCTGCTAACTGACGCAAAAGGCAACGAGGACAAACGTGTGGTATTGCGTTTGCACCCATTCTTGGCCCCGTATAAAGCAGCTGTGTTGCCGCTATCGAAAAAACTATCAGAACAAGCAGGGGAAGTATATGACATGCTTTCAAAAGAGTTCATGATAGAATTTGACGACACAGGCTCTATCGGCAAACGCTATCGTCGCCAAGATGAAATCGGTACACCGTTTTGTATCACATACGACTTTGACTCGCAAGAAGATGGCGGAGTAACCATTCGTATGCGTGACAGCATGGAACAAGTACGCGTGCCAATCGGTGAAGTGGTAGAATGGTTACGTGAAAAAACAAAATTTTAAATAGCGGTATAAACTGTAAAAATCCCGGTGCCTATATTCTAGGCACCGGGGTTTTATTTGTTGTGAAAATAATGTGGTGAATATCACACATGGAAACGTCGTTTGAACTCACTTTTAACAGTTCGATCACCAAACACAATGGTTCCAAGTAAGCTGGCCAATGCCATGGATACAGCAATGATAACCATGATACGGTTGTCGGCAAGACCAAGTAGCCATAATAGCAAAGGCGTAAACCCAAACACGGCCATGATACACTGATAAAAAACATATTGCGCCCAGCTGGTGCGGTTGAACACTATCATTGCGTTAATTCCGCCAAGTCCTGCACATAAAATACCGGGAACTACGTAAGATGTGCTCCAACCGCTGAAACCTATAGTGTAATCCACAATTACTATGAGGATGCAAGTGAAAATCACCTGCAATAAAATACGCTTTGTTGGGTTGAAACCACGTCTTAGAAAAGGCGGTATGCTAAGCCATAGATAAGCAGACGCCGCAATAACAATAAGACTCCACCAAACTCCGGTGGGGATAAGCCAGTTGATAAGTAGTGATATACCGCCACCAAGTAAGCTGAGGAATGCAAGTATCCGCAACACAAGATGGGTTAATGCACGCTCTTTACTAAGATCGGGATAGGAATTAACAGGCAAATTTGGCAAGCATGTGCATTCTTTTTTTGTCAGCTCGTCACCACATAAAGGGCAAAACTCAGAAGAAGATTGCCCAACATGCACCTTACAACTTTGGCAATAGCTGGAATTAAAGGCTGTCATAATCCACCCCGTTTGATTGTACTGTGATACAAAGCTCGTCATCGGAAAGTTTACGTAAAATGGCGCGTTGCATATCCATGTTTTTTAAAGAAGAAGTAAAAGATAGCGTGAAAATATCACCGTAGCTACAAGCAGTGACTTTAAAAGGTTCGCGAGATATGGTGCTTAGTAAAAATGAAGCACCGGTGATATACGAGGTGAAAATATCAGGCATGTCTATAGCCCCGATGTTTGAAAACCCCATGGTGGAGCTTTTGGCACTGCGTTCAAAAATAATTCTCAACGCAATCATTTTAATAAAAAGAGGCACCGCGCGTATGAAAGGGCTATATCCACTACCCACAGTATAGCTGATTTTTTCCAGCATAGACTCTTTGCTGGCTTTTTCTATATATTGGTTTTTCACTTGAAGTAAAATATCATCGAAAGTAACAGGTTCTGAAAATTTTAGTGACACATAAATGTTTGAAAAAAAGTTTAAAGTGGTGGTTGAAGGAAATAAATTTCGCAAATTTACCGGAACAAAAATATTCACCGGATACTTTGAAGGTTTATTTTTCAGTTGTGTTTCATATAAACCAAATGCTATACAAGCAGTGATGTAATGTGATATAGAAACATTTTTACTGCGTGCCAGCTGAAGAAGATCGCTCACAGGTATGTGCGCATGCAAAATAGAAAGCTCGCCGGAAGCGCTGCGCTCGCCACGAATACGATACCCACGCCCGATATCAAAAGTAGCTTTTTTTGTGGGTGTGTAGTTGTGGACATAGCTGTCCTCGGTATCGGTGGAATGTTGAGCAAACCAAAATTTTGCCTTGTCGGCTTGCGAAAAATGAGTAGGATGTGCCAGCATTAAATATTGACACACAATAGCACGCAGAAACTGAAAACTTCCTGTACCATCACTAAGCACATGGTATGTTTCAAGGCTGATACGGGTGTCAAAATAGCATAAACGAAACAAAAAAAGCCGATTTGCGGCAGGATCTATGTAAAGGCATGGAGCCTCGTCTTCTTCAGATATTATAGGTGTTTGGGTGTTTTCTTCCAGATAATGCCAAAAAACTCCTCTGTGTAAACGAACCCTGAAAGCGGGAAACCGAGGCAAGGTTTTTACGAGTGCTTCCTGTAAAAGCTCGGGCACAACAGGCTCGCTTAAATTAAAAGAAATACGATATACATTGCTGAACTTACGATTGGTGATAACAGGAAACAAGTTGGCAGTGTTGTCAAGGCGATGCCAGCGTTTTATACGAGGACCTTTCTTAGCCATAAGCATCCTCCGCAAACAAGGAAAGATCGATAGACTTTGCCATCATTGTTCCACCTAAAACACTGGGGTGGACACCATCGGTTAATGCATACCCGTCCTGCATACCAGGATGGTCATCACTGCGACGAAGTACGGCATCAAAATCAATCACAGCGTCAAAACAGTCGGCAGACATAATCCAGTCGTTCATTTGTCTGCGTAATACTTCGCGCTCTTCGTTGTATGGATGAGTATAAGGGCGAGGGCATAAGGTGGCTACATATACTTTTACATTTTTATCGTGAAGTTTCTTTGCCATGTCAGTGAGGGTGGTGATATAATCGTCAAGGGAGATAAGCTCGCTGTCGGGCAAGCCGGCAGACCCGGGCAAGCCGATGTCGTTTGTGCCAAGTGCGATGATGGCATGTGTGAGGCCGGGCAAAGAAAGTAAATCGCTTTCAAAACGCTCAACACCTGCAACACCGTTGAGCTGTCCGTTTAATGGTGGAGACCCGCCAAGAAGACGATTTCCCCATATGCCAAGGTTACACAGGGATATTTCGCCGGGGTATACATGGTGAAGAAGTTTTGTGAAAGGGTGAGTCCAGTTACTTAACTGAGTGATGGAATCGCCAAAACAACCGACAACTCTGCCTGGATAATCGCAATGTGCGATAACTTCTGATACAGTGGTGGTAGTGACAGTAATGTCGGCGGTGACCACCGTGCGTGCAAGCCGAGCCACCAGCCCGGGCGTATTGACATTAAAATGTGAGTCGGCAGAATAGTTACCGGGCCTACTGCGCAAAGATTCCGCACCCGACCAATTTCCACTTTGCACACGTGTATCGGTAGGATAATAAAAATTGAGCGCAAAATGATCGCCCACAGACAAAGAAAATGGGATGGTGTCACTAAGCATATCTTCGCCGGCAGGCAAATCAAAAGCCAGATGAGAATTGACAGTGAGAGGCACCAAAGTATCGGGTAAAAGGGTGCCTTTAGCGTCACAAAGCGCAATGCTGGCCGCACCAACACGTAGCAAAGCCGCACCACACTTGTTTGACAATCGGATGGTAAGCGCATGTGCTTTCACGTTACTTTCAACAACTACACGCAAGGTTCGCCCATGGTTATTGAATGGCATCTGGCCGATATCGGTGTGGGCAACCGAATAAATAGCACGTTTATATTCATTTTTGTTTTGTGTTTTCATGAAATATATTATACCATACATGTAGATATAAAAAGCAATAGTTTGCCGAAAAAATAGTATGAAATATAATATATAGTTATCAAACCAAAACAAAGGTAGAAAAATATTATTATAATGCGCATGGTAAAACGAAAAAAGCAATATAAAAAAGAAAATTGGCACTTGCATCGAAAAAAAACATGTGGTATAATCTGATATGTAAACGACATTTAACCTGAGAGAGTGGGCATCGCCCGCTCTTTCGTATTGTATGGCCGTGATAAGGTGGTGTAGCGGTGCCGAAAGTAATTAAAGAAATTAGCGGTGTAGCCGCAAAAGTGGAAGCATTGGTGCGTCCGGTTGTGGAAAGCATGGGCGTGTATCTTTGGGATGTGCGATTTGAGCAAGAAGCAGGCGAATGGTATTTGCGCGTGTTTATTGAAAAAGATACTCCGCTGGATATAGACACATGCGAGGCAGTCTCGCGTGCCATAGACCCTATTTTGGACGAAGAAGATCCTATAAAACAAGGATATATGCTGGAAGTGGGCGGACCGGGGCTAGGCCGAAAACTTATCCGCAGTGAGCATTTTGTGCGTATGCAGGGAAAAGAGATATTGGCGAAATTATATGCGCCGGATGAGCAAAACCGTAAAGAGATACGTGGCAAGCTGATTCGTCTTGATGAAGACAAAGTGCACATGCAAACACAGCAGGGTGAAGAAATAATAGAAGTTCAAAAAGTAAGCTTGTTTAAGGCTTGTGATGATGAAAACTTGTTTTAGTTCAACCTATAAATAAAGAAAAAATTGATGTACATTTATACACCATATGAAAGAGGAAAAAGATGAACAACGAAGAACTTTTTATGGCGCTTGAAATGCTGGAAAAAGAACGTGGTATTTCGGCGGATTATTTACTGGAAAAAGTAAAAAATGCCATTATGATTGCGGTGAAAAAAGATTACAACGTGGAAGAAGAAAATGTGGAAGTGGTGATGGACCCGAGCACATCTACATTTGAGGTGAAACTGATTCGCGATGTAGTGGAGGAAGTGGAAAATCCAAACACCCAGCTTACAGTGGCGCAGGCAAAAGAATACAACAAGCGCAAGAAGTTTTCTGTTGGCGATGTGGTGGAGCAAAAGCTGAAAACAAAAGACTTTGGACGTATTGCGGCGCAGACGGCAAAACATGTTATTCGTCAAGGTATCCGTGAAGCAGAACGTAGCCAAATGTATACAGAACTTCAAAGCCAAAGCCATGAAATAGTGTCAGGACTTATCACAAGAACCGATCCGGTGCGTGGTGTGGTAACTTTAGAAATAGGCAAAAATGAAGCTGTTTTGCAAAGGAACGAGCAAGTACCCGGCGAAGAATATTACGAAGGCGATCGCATCAAGGTGTATGTAGTGGATGTGACTGTCAGCGAACGTGGCCCGTGGGTGATGATTTCACGCACACATCCGGGTCTTGTTAAACGTATGTTTGAGATGGAAGTGCCGGAAGTGTATGACGGCACAGTAGAGATAAAGGCCATAGCCAGAGAGGCCGGTGCCCGCACAAAAATTGCCGTGTGGAGCAAAGATCCAAACGTGGACCCACGTGGTGCTTGTATTGGCGCTCATGGTGCCCGTGTAGCAGAAATTGTGGACGAGCTGGGCGGAGAGAAAATCGACGTGGTACTTTGGAGCGAAGATCCCGCAGAGTTTATAGCCAGTGCTTTGTCGCCTGCCAACGTGGTAAGCGTGGAGATTTTAGAAGGTGAGGCAAAAAGTGTGCGCGTTACAGTGCCGGACAATCAGCTGTCTTTGGCCATTGGCAACAAAGGCCAGAACGCTCGTTTGTGCGCACGTCTTACCGGATATAATATCGATATTCGCCCGGAAAGCGGATATTTCGGCGAAGGTGAAGACGGCGAAGGTGCAAACGAAACAGAAGAAGCATAAACCAGTATCATAAACATGAAAGTGTCAAAGCCAAACGATGAGGGAGGAATATTTTGCCTCAAAAAGCTAAAAAGAAAATTCCTATTCGAAGATGTATCGGATGTGGAGAAGGTAAACCTAAAAAAGAATTAATTCGCGTTGTGAAAAATAACGAGGGGGATATTTCGCTGGATATAAGTGGGCGAGTGGCCGGTCGTGGTGCATATATTTGTCCCAGTGCGGAATGTCTTGAAAAAGCAAAAAAGCGAAAAGGTTTGCAGCATTCTTTTTCAATGCAAGTGCCAAATGAGATATACGAAGCTTTGGCGCAGCAGCTTTGTGAAGAAAATGGCGGTGGCAGTGGATAAACTATATAATGCCTTGTCTTTGGCAAAAAGAGCAGGCGCACTTACGGTAGGTTTCGATGCTGTGTGCGAGGCTGTACAAAAAAAAGAAGCGGCGCTGGTACTTTTAGCGCAAGACACCTCGGAAGGTACCACAAAGCGGGTACACAGAACGTGTCAGGATTATTGTGAAGTTTTATTTTTACCATATAAGCAAGAACAAATTTTCAATATCACAAAGAAGCAAATAGGCGTAATGGCTATAACTAATACGGATTTAGCAACCCTTTGTCTGCAATGTTTGCAGGCAGGCGGCCACAAGGAGGAACCGGTTTGATCATAAAGTACAAAATCAGCGATTTTGCAAAAGACTTGGATGTGCAGAACAAACAAGTGATAGAATTACTTTCAGAAAAGTTTGGAGAGGTGAAAAAACACACCACTCCTTTGACGGAAGAAGAACTGAACTTTTTGTTCGAGCATTATACGCGCGAGGCCGAACTGCCGGATTTTGAAGAATATCTAGCGGCGGGCGCAGTGGCTAAAAAAGTAAATGAGCCTGCGGCCAAAAAACCAGAAAGCAAGAAAGCGCCTGCACCGGAACCGGTGAAACAGGCAGCTTCAGATGCGAAAACCGATACACAGGCAAAAGAGAAACCGGCCGCTAAAGAAAAGCCCGCGCAAAATAACGTAAATGCCGGCGCAAAACCGGCAAAGCCTTCGGCAAAGCAAGCGCCGGCTAAAAGGCACGACCTTGGCAGGGTGCGTATTCGTGAGGATAAACCCGAAAAAGAAGGAACTCCCGTCAAACGTGAAGTGGTCACACGTACCATCGACACTTCGGGCGCTTATGTAAACCTGGACAAGTTCAACGAAAAATATACGCAACTGGCCACCGAAAAAACTGATGGTGATGCAGCGAATAACCGTAGGAAAAATGCCGCAAATAAAAATAGGCAAAAAATGCGTGCGGGAAAAAACCGTCAGCAATCGCAGTTTAGCAAAAAACGCGAGACTGAGGCAGAACGCCTGCAACGTATCCAGCTGGAAAAAGCTCGTAAAGCACAGCTGAAAGTGTCTATCCCGGATGAGATTTCTGTGGGCGAGCTGGCAAGTAGGCTGAAAGTAAATGTGGCACAGGTAATTAAAGTGCTGATGGGACTTGGCGTGATGGCCAATGTTTCCGAGATGATTGACTTTGACACAGCATCTCTTGTGGCGGAAGGCATGAATGCAAAAGTAGAGCATGAAGTGCATGTGACCATTGAAGAGAGATTGTTTGAAGTGGAAGAGGATGATCCGGAAAGTATGCTGGAGCGTCCTCCGGTTGTAGTGGTTATGGGTCACGTTGACCATGGCAAGACATCTATACTGGATGCGATTCGTACAACAAATGTTACCGAAGGCGAGGCCGGCGGTATTACACAGCACATAGGTGCTTATCAAATTGAAAAAGACGGCAAGAAAATCACTTTCCTGGATACCCCGGGACATGAAGCGTTTACCAGCATGCGTGCACGTGGCGCAAACCTTACAGATATTGCAGTGCTTGTAGTTGCGGCCGACGACGGAATTATGCCGCAAACAGTGGAAAGTATTAACCATGCTAAAGCGGCGGGCGTGTCTATTATTGTAGCTATCAACAAAATAGATAAAGAAACCGCAAACCCCGAAAAGGTTAAACAACAGCTGACCGAATACGAGCTGGTTCCGGAAGAATGGGGTGGCGATGTTGTGACTGTGCCTGTTTCTGCTACCACAGGACAAGGCATGGACGATCTTTTAGAGATGCTGAACTTGACAGCAGAGGTAAAAGAGCTGAAAGCAAACCCGAACCGCCGTGCAAAAGGCACAGTGGTGGAGGCGAGATTGGACAAAGGTCTTGGCCCTGTAGCCACTATTTTGGTACAACGTGGCACATTGAACCATGGCGACGTGATAATTGCGGGAACTACCGTGGGTCGTGTGCGTACCATGAAAGACGCCGATGGAAATGTATTACAAACAGCCGGCCCATCTATGCCGGTGGAGATAACAGGACTTACCGAAGTGCCGGCGGCCGGAGACCTATTTGACGCAGTAGAGGACGAGCGCTTGGCACGTGAGCTTGCCAGCCAACGTCATACCGTGCAAAGGGAAGAACAACTGGGCAGTTACACCAAAGTTACACTGGACAATCTTTTCAGCCAGATTGCTGAAGGCGAAAAGAAAGACCTTAACATTGTTGTAAAAGCAGACGTTCAAGGTAGTGCAGAGGCAGTGAAACAAAGCCTTGAAAAAATATCAAACGAAGAAGTACAGGTGAAAGTAATCCATACCGGCGTAGGCGCTATTAACAAGAGCGATGTAATGCTGGCAGATGCGTCGGGTGCCATTGTTATCGGCTTTAACGTAAGGCCGGACCCTGTGGCCAAGGCAGATGCTGCACAAGCTGAGGTGGAACTGCGCATGTATCGCGTGATTTATGACGCCATTGATGACGTGAAAGACGCTATGAAAGGTATGTTGGCTCCGAAAATCCGTGAAGTGGAAGAAGGCCGCATAGAAGTTCGTCAAGTTATCAAAGTTTCCAACATTGGCGTGGTAGCCGGATGCTATGTGCTGGAAGGCAAGGTGATGCGTGGCAATAAAATTCGCGTTGTGCGTGAAGGTATTGTTATCACCGAAGATGAAATCTCTTCACTGCGTCGTTTCAAAGACGATGTAAAAGAAGTGGCGCAAGGCTATGAATGCGGCATATCTCTTACAAAGTTTAACGATATAAAAGAAGGCGACATTTTCGAAAGTTTCATTTTGGAAGAATACAGAGATTAATAAAATTAATATACGATAGTACACAAAAGCCTTGTGACTTTGCCACCAGTGAAATATATATATTTGACCGGTGGCAAAGTATTTTTTAAAGGCAAAGGAGCTTTATATGCCGAAAAAATCAGTTTCAAAAAACGTGGCACGCCTCAATGAAGATATGAGACGTGAGCTAATTGATATTTTAAATAGTATGAAAGATCCACGTGTTAATGGCGGTTTGATTACCATTACGAAAGTGGAAAATGTAAGCGACTTATCCACGTGTAAAGTACATATCAGTGTGATGGATCGCCCGGGTGGAGCGGAAGAAGTCATAAAAGGAATGAATGCCGCAAAAGGGTATGTGCGCAGCGAGATTGCACAGCGTATGCACATCAGGCGCTCTCCGGAATTTGTTTTTATTGAGGATGATAGTGCCGCTTATGCGGACCATATCAATAGACTGCTGAAAAATCTGTAATGATGTAATTGGCAGGTACGATTAACTAGAGGTAAATGTATCATGAGTGAAATTTTAGACATACAAGCGATTATGGGCAGGCTGATGCGAGCCGATAATATTTTGATTTTATGCCATAAAAACCCGGACGGAGACACACTGGGCTCAGCGGGTGCTTTGTTTTGGGGTTTGAAAAACCTTGGAAAAACTGTTGCTGTATTATGTAATGATCCCATACATGCACGTTACGACTACATGGAAATGGAGTTGTTTTACCAGCAGTTTGAGCCAGAGTATGTGGTTGCGGTAGACATTGCCGGCACACAGCTGTTTGGCGAAAAAGTGTCATATTGGGCCGATAAAGTGAACCTTTGCATCGACCATCACGGCTCAAATTCAGGCTATGCCGATGTGATGCTTTTGGACGACACAGCGGCGGCTTGTTGTGAAATAGTGTACGATTTGCTTATCAATATGGGTCTGGATATAGACAAACGTATAGCGGACTGTCTTTACACCGGTGTGTCCACCGACACAGGGTGCTTTAGGTTTGCCAATACCACGGCACGCACCCATCGTGTGGCGGCTAGGCTGATTGATCTTGGCGCCGATGTCACCATGTTGAACGAGCTACTTTTTGAGAATCGCTCGAAACAACGGATAAAAATAGAAGAAATAGCACTATCTACACTGGAATATCATTTCAATGGATTGTGTGCACTTATTTGTATCACAAGAGATCAGATTGAAAAAGTTGGTGTGGATGAAAACGATTTAGAGGGTATCACGGCCATGCCACGTAGCATCGAGGGTGTATTGGTGGGCATCACAATGCGCCAACAAGCATCGGGTAGCTTTAAAATCAGCGTGCGCAGTAAAGTGGGCCTGCAAGCCGATGTTATTGCCAAAGCTTTGGGTGGTGGAGGCCATAAACAAGCCGCAGGTTGCGAGGTGCTGGGTGGCCTTGATTTTGCTAAAGCGGCAGTGCTGGCAGAAACAGAAAAAGTGATGATTGCCGGCAATGTATATAAAAAGGAAGAAGAAAAAAGTGAATGAATGGAATATTCATAGTTGATAAACCACAGGGATTTACCAGTTTTGATGTAGTGGCCAAGATGCGGGGTATATGCCAAACGAAAAAAATCGGACATGGTGGAACGTTGGACCCGATGGCTACCGGTGTGCTTCCGGTGTTTGTGGGCCGTGCAGTAAAGGCGGTGGATTTGGCGCCACAGCAGGGTAAAGCATATGAAGCGCAGATACTGTTTGGCGTGGCCACCGACACAGGAGATATCACAGGTAACGTGATACAAAACGTGGACAAAACAGTGACGATGCAACAGTTACAAGAGGTTTTACCGCAGTTTTTGGGTGAACAAACGCAACTACCGCCTATGTACAGCGCAGTGAAAGTGAACGGAACACCGTTGTACAAGTATGCAAGAGAAGGCAAAAGCGTAGAGAGAAAAACAAGACAAGTGACAATAAACGAGATTGTTTTAAGGCAAGAGACAGATAAAAACAAGTTTGGGATATTTGTCAGTTGTTCAAAAGGCACGTATATTCGTAGTTTGTGCGAAGATATAGGCGCGAAACTGGGCACAGTGGCCACTTTGGCATCCTTGCAAAGAACGCAGTCGGGCGTTTTTACCATTGATAAAGCTATTACGCTTGCGGATATTCAAGCGGCGAAGGACGCAGGCGTATTGGATACATTGGCAATAGAGGTAGACAGCTTGTTTGTGGAATATCCAAGCTTAAATATAAGCGAAAAAGCCGCACAGCGCCTGAAAAACGGAGCTCCGCTGTATGGCATAAAGGGAACACCCGGAACGAATAGGATATATAAGGGCGAAGATGTGCCAGAGTTTTTAGGCCTGGGAGACTTGCAAGAAAGCGGCGAGATGAAAATATTAAAGCTTTTTGTTGATAGAACTCAGCCAAGTTAATGTAGTGCATAATAGATTTTTTGTAAGAAAAAGTTATATACATGTGATTTTAAATGAAGGTGATTGGGCGTGCGGATTGTTACACATAGGCAATCTAGAACAAAAGAAGATACACCGGCCGCTGTTGCGATGGGATATTTTGATGGTATGCATATTGGGCATACCTCGGTGATACAATCTGCTAAAGAGTTTGCCGATGCAATGGGACTTAGGCTGGCAGTTTTTACGTTTAGTGGAAAAAAAGCTAAAGTACATGCGGGGCTGATTTCTAACGAAAAGCAAAAACATGATAAAATGATGGGTATAGGGGTAGACACGTGCTACCAGCCTTTTTTTGATGATTTTGTGGCATTGCCACCCGAGGCTTTTTTTTATGATATGCTACTTGGAGAATACAACGCAAAAGCATTGTTTTGTGGAGAAAATTTTCATTTTGGGGCAAACAGGGCAGGGAACGTGAAAACATTGCAAAAGCTGTGTGTTGTAAATAACGTGAAACTAAGCGTTGTGCCGACAGCAAGATATAAAGGTGAAATAGTTTCATCCACTGCTATAAAGCAAAAGCTGAAAGATGGAGAAATTTTAGACGCAAATGCTATGCTGGGCCGCCCGTATGAGGTTTTTTTGCCGGTAGAAAGTAGCATGTACAACGAAAAAGAAAGATTTTTAGAGCTTGAACACCCCGTGCCTGAAAATTTATGCCTGCCTGCCGACGGGATGTATATTACAAAAGCAAGTGTAGGCGGCGAAAATGTAATTGCCGTGACAGGATTTGGAATGAAAAAACCTGGCGGTGAAGACACATCTCCATGTAGAACATTCGTGGTTGGGTGTTGCAAAGATCGCCAAAATGAAGAAATATCGATACAATTTTTTGAGAAGATTTCCGAAATACAAAGCTTTGAATATTCAAGCGAACAAGATAGAGCAGTGAAGTATTGGGGCAAAGCCGCTGAAAAATATTTTGGTGTATGACAGCGGTATAGAAAAAATATGTAATTAACGATAAAAGTGCTTGAAAATGCTTGCAAGATGGGCATGTGTGTGTTATTATTTCATAGTACCTATGCTGGGTGGTAGGCGTGTTTCCTCTAAAGGCGGGCACCTCTACTTGGTATAAGGCGAATAAATGCCGCAAAGACGGCTTAAAAGAGGAGAAAGAAAATGATTAACAAAGCAGAAATTATCAAAGAACATGCACGCAGCGAAGGCGACACCGGCTCACCTGAAGTACAAGTTGCACTACTTACTGCACGCATCAATCACCTGACAGCACATGGCAAACAAAACCCGAAAGACCATCATTCCAACCGCGGTCTTTTGAAAATGGTAGGTCAACGCAGAAACTTGCTTGCTTATCTACACAATAAAGATATCGCTCGCTATCGTGCCCTGATCGCAAAACTTGGTTTGCGTAAATAATTGTATTTATTCTAAGAGCAGGAGCCACAAGGCTTCCTGCTTTTGGATTATTTATATCAAAGATGTACCCACAAACGGGACAAAACGCAGCAAAGCATTTATGATGATTGTGCAATGAACAGAGCGTTTCGATTGGCTCGAAGCTCTTTGTTGATTGCGCAAAAGCTAAATGGTTTGTGCGCTTTGTCCCCTAGATAATATTGGAGGCAATAACAGAATGGAAATAGCAAGTAAAAAAATGGAATTCCCGAATTTCAGAACATTTTCAATGGAGCTGGCAGGACGTACCCTGACAGTTGAAACCGGGAAAATGGCCGGCCTTAGCAACGGCAGCTGTATGGTTCGTTATGGTGACACATGCGTGATGTGTAATGTTACCATGAGCAATAAACCTCGCGAAGGAATAGACTTTTTCCCACTGAATGTGGACTATGAAGAAAAACATTATGCTATCGGCCGTATACCCGGAAGCTTTATGCGTAGGGAAGCTCGTCCCGGCGAGAAAGCTATCCTGACCAGCCGTGTAGTTGATCGTCAAATACGTCCTTTGTTCCCCAAAGACATGCGCAACGATGTGTCTGTGGTGATGACTGTTATGAGCATGGAACAAGACTGTAGCCCCGAAGTGGTGGGCATGATAGGCACATCTATAGCGCTTTCCATCTCGGACATTCCGTGGAATGGTCCTACTGCAGGCGTTATGGTTGGTTTGGTAGACGGCGAGATTGTTATCAACCCGACAGAAGCCCAGCGCGCTGTGAGCGAATTGTCGCTTACTCTTGCCGCCAGCGAAGAGCTAGTGGTTATGATTGAAGCGGCTTCTAACGAAATTGATGAAGAAACAATGATGCGTGCTATCAAAGCAGGACATGAAGCCGATAGAGAAATCATTAAATTCATTCAATCCATCGTGGATGAAATCGGCAAAGAAAAAGCAGAATTCCCCTCGATACATTTGGACGATGCTTTGTTCAGCGAAGTACACGACGCGTTTCTTGATCAGTTCAAGCACGCCATGGATACCGACGACAAAAACGTGCGTGATGAGCGTTTAGCGCCTATTGCCAATGCTTTGGAAGAAAAATATGCCGAAGAGTGGGGCAATGGCATAGTAGAAGAACTGATGTACAAAATGCAAAAAACAGTGGTGCGTCGTTGGCTGCTTGACGAAGGCAAACGTGTGGACGGTCGTGGCATTGACGAGATCCGTCCTTTGGTGGCTGAAGTTGGCCTTTTACCACGCGCACACGGTAGTGGCATGTTCACTCGTGGCCAGACACAGTGCTTGACTGTGGCAGCACTTTCCACCATGCGTGATGCTCAAATTGTGGACGATTTGTCGGGTGAAAACCTGAAACGTTATATGCACCACTATAATTTCCCTCCATATTCTGTAGGCGAGGCACGTGCTCCACGTAGCCCGGGCCGTCGTGAGATTGGACATGGCGCGTTGGCAGAAAAAGCACTGCTTCCAATGC
>CAYJIG010000011.1:39150-42606 GCA_964370165.1 uncultured Oscillospiraceae bacterium | reverse complement strand
TAAATGCTGAAAAAGAGCTAATTGACGAGCTAAGAACCAGAAACGGAAACCTCGAAATTATCATTAGTAAGCAAGAGCTATTAATCAATGGACTATAGGTAAGTTATGAACACAAAAAAAGCATCTAAAATTTGGAAAATTTTCGCAACTATGTTTTTTGTTTTGTATGTTGCGTTCACGCTATTAAACAGGTTTGTCATGCCTCAAAATGTTGTGGCGCTGGATGATAGCTATTTAAATATGCAAAGTGCAGACAGTGAAACGACAATCAGCCATACTGAAAACGATTCAGCTTCAGGAACTGCTGAAACCGAATCAGGCACACAACAAAGCACTAGCCAGCCTGTTATCACCCAAACCAGCTACACCGACGAAAACATACAAATCACTATTGATACTATCAGAGAATTTGACACTGATATTTATATAGCCGAGATAATACTATCAGATAGCTCATACTTGAAAACCGGCTTGGCTGAAAATTCTTTTGGCACAAACGTCAAAGAAAAAACATCTGAAATAGCCGAAGAAAACAATGCCATACTTGCCATCAACGGCGACTACTATGGTTTTCGAGACTATGGCTATGTCATGCGTGGCGGATATTTATACCGTGATGTAATGACTGAAGGCGGCAACGAAGATTTAGTAATATACGAAGATGGAAGCATGGATATAATCAACGAAAGCGATATCTCGGCGCAAGAACTTATGGCAAATGGTGCCGTGCAAATTTTTTCTTTTGGCCCGGGGCTCATCGCGGATGGCGAAATATTAGTTGATGAAAACAGCCAAGTGGAGCATGAAGACCAAAGCAACCCACGAACAGCTATCGCTATGGTAGAAGAAAACCACTATATCTTCATGGTGGCAGATGGCAGAACCAGCCAAAGCGAAGGGCTATCGCTTGAAGAAATGGCAATAGTTCTAAGCTCGTACGGATGCGAGACAGCGTATAACTTAGACGGTGGCGGGTCTGCCACCATGGTATTCATGGGCGAGCTGATAAACAATCCTACAACAAACGGAAGAGATATAAAAGAAAGGAGTGTTAGTGACATTGTCTACATTGGCTAACAAAAAAACCGTACACAAGTTTTATTTACACAAGTTTTATTTTCAAAACCGAATAATGCCTTATATTGGTATCACACTATTTTGTGTTTTGTTCGCTTACATATATTCTTTGTTCTCTCACGGAGTTACTTCGCCATATATGAGCTACATGTTTTTATATCCTTTGATTTTAGGCGTTGTAGTCGGCATATTATGTATGATATTCAAAAAAAATGTATCCCAATATTTTTTTGCAACTCATTTTTATCACACAGGTGTGGCCGCTTTGCTATTAAGCTCTATGCTCCGTGGAATTTTCGACATTGCCGGAACTGCGTCTATATATCAAACCATTCTGATGGCAATAGGCATTTTTTCCATATTTTGCGGAATAGTATCATTCATAATCAAAAAATAAGAATCATGAGGTATATATATGAAAAAGCATATAATAATTGCTTTAATAATCACATCACTAATTCTTTCCGGGTGTAGTAACGCAGACACGAGCGTTTCCGATACGGGTGTTGAACTAGTCCAAACACCACTTTCAGCACCCACTCAGCTTACTGTATCGACAGTAGATTTCCCCGACACTTCTTTCACAGAAGATGTGGAGGCCAGCTCTACACCAATAAGCGATAAAGATGTTTCCATCACCGAAAGTGGAACATACGAGTTTTCCGGAGATTACAGCAGTATCACAGTGAATGTCAATAAAGATATTGATGACGGTGCGGTGTATCTTATACTGAATAATGCAAACATAACCAGCGAAACCTCCACACCTATTAATATAATGGAAGCGCAGGATGTTGTAATAATGCTGGAGGGTGAAAACACCGTAACTCAAGGCGAAATAACTACCACCGACGAGGAATTTCCTTCGGCTGCAGTTTACTCAAAAGCTGACACAGTCATCACCGGTAGCGGCAGCCTTACCGTTACCACTTCATATAACGACGGCATA
This sequence comes from uncultured Oscillospiraceae bacterium, assembly GCA_964370165.1. Taxonomy (GTDB): domain Bacteria; phylum Bacillota; class Clostridia; order Oscillospirales; family Ruminococcaceae; genus JAAYCI01. The sequence goes on along the minus strand of CAYJIG010000011.1, from coordinate 40,580 downwards.
AACAGCCGCGATGATTTGGTTATTGAAGGCGGCACGATTGTGGTAAACGCTATCGAAGACGGTATCGTGGGCAAAGATTTGCTTGCCATTAGTGAAAGTAGCATAACTGTGACAGCAGGAAAAGACGGGCTTAAAGCTTCTAACGACGAAGACGCCGACAAAGGAAATCTAATTATCACAAGCGGGGATTTTAACATCACCGCACAAAACGACGGCATAAGCGCCGAGCAAATTCTTCAAATCGATGACGGAAGTTTCAACATCATATCAGGCGGCGGATTTGTCGAAGTTTTAAACGAAATCACTCGTGGTGAAGGCTCTTCAGGTGTCGTACAACCGAGCAGCCTGCTTGAAGACAGCATGAAAGGCCTTAAAGGTTTCAACTTAATGTTAAACGGCGGCGAATTTGATATCTCTTCTTATGAAGATGCCATTCATGCCGATAACAGCTTAACGGTAAACGGCGGAGTTTATGCTATACTTTCAGGCGACGATGCACTTCATGCCGACATTGATCTTGTGATAAATGACATAAATTTAATAGTAGAAGATGCATATGAAGGCATTGAAGGATCGACAGTCACAATAAACGGTGGTAATATTTCAGTAAATGTGCTGGATGATGCAATCAACGCAAGCAGTGAAACAGGATATGTGAAAATCACGAACGGAACAGTTTCGCTTAAAGCCATGGGCGACGGAATTGACTCTAACGGAGATTTAACCATCGAAGGTGGCCAAATAGTAATAGAAGTGAATGCAATTTATTCAGGTGGTGACAGTGAACTTGATGTTACCGGCGTGTATAGTATTTCCGGCGGAAGTATTGTGGACGAAAACGGTGACGATATAGAGCCCACATCTCAGCCTCAAGGTGGCACAGGAGGTGCCAGGCGTCCCGGCGGAAGATAGCTTACTAGCACAGCTCTGATAATTCTTTCGTCTATACACCATAATATAAAAAAGGAAACTTGTATATTTACAAGTTTCTTTTTTTATTGAAAATACGTAATTATCTTCACAAAAAACACTCATCCCTATAAAAGCACCACTCTAATAGGGCTTAAGAATTGATATCGATACGCTCAAATGCCCACCATATGTTTGGTGGGCATTTGAGTAGTAATATTTCAAGTTAGGTTGTTCTTCCAATTGAAAGCTTTTGCTGAATTTTTTGTATCAAGTACCGTCCAACAGTTACCTGGAACTTTAACGCTTCATCTATCATGTCATCATCAAGCACACTCCAAATACCCATCTATAATACGCATAATTCGTGTAGCTTTTGAGGCCACATTCTCATCGTGGGTAATCATCACGATGGTATGCCCATGCCTGTGTAAATCAGAAAACAAACGCATCACATCCTGGCCTGTTTTACTGTCCAGCGCTCCTGTGGGCTCGTCTGCCAGCAAAATTGACGGCGTGCT
>CAYJIG010000011.1:0-39050 GCA_964370165.1 uncultured Oscillospiraceae bacterium | reverse complement strand
TTTTACTGTCCAGCGCTCCTGTGGGCTCGTCTGCCAGCAAAATTGACGGCGTGCTCACCAAGGCTCTTGCTATCGCCACACGTTGCTGCTGCCCACCCGATAACTCTTTTGGCTTATGTGACAAACGTTTTTCAAGACCTAAAAGCTCTATCGCATCTTTAGACATTTGCAAAGCTTTCTTGTGTGAAAAACCACGCGCCAATAGTGGCATAATAATATTTTGCTGTGCCGAGTATGTTGAAATCAGCTGATATTTTTGAAAAATAAACCCGATTTTTTCATTGCGAATTTGACTTAGTGCACGACTTCTTTTTTCGTGTACAGGAACCCCATCAAGAAAATATTCACCGCTATCCCAGTTGTCCATACATCCAATGATGTTCATCAGCGTTGATTTCCCCGAACCTGACGGGCCAAGTATCGCCACAAATTCACCTTGCTTCACCTGTAAATTTATACTGTGTAGCACATCCAGCTTTTCTTCGCCGATATTATATGACTTGCAGATATTTTGCATTCTAATCATGTTTTTTACCCCAAAATGTTTATAGATACAATCTGTTCATTTTCATCCAGCGATATCGAGATATACATGTCTTTTGTGATTTGTGAAAATGTCATTTCAGTGCCGGATTGCGTCACCGGTGCGTCCACAGGTATTGTGTACGACACTTCTTCATCCGTCAGCGTGATAATCTCAGAAAAATCTTGTTCCTCTGTTGCTCCGGCCATGCCTGCACCACCTGCGTTTGCTCCATCACCTGAACCGCTTGGTCTTTCGCCACCTTCAAAGTCTTCCGGCATCTCGCCGTCTCCGCCTTGTGGTCGCTCGCCGCCTTCAAAGCCTTCCGGCATTTCGCCATCTTCGCCTTGTGGCCGCTCGCCGCCTTCAAAGTCTTCCGGCATTTCGCCGTCTTCGCCTTGTGGTCGCTCGCCACCGGACGCCCCTCCTCCTCCAAGCATTATTCCACCTTCTGCTTCACCCACCTGTAAGGTAAGTGAATTTCCAAATATTTCGGTAACAAGCCCTACTATTTGCGTTTGATTGCTTTGATTTTGTCCCTGTGCGCCGGATGCAGCTGTATCTGTCGCAATGGACGCGCTCTCAGATGTTTCACTGCCGCATCCGCTGAGTGCTGTAATCAAAATTGCCGTGCTGGCCAAAAGTGCAATATAAGTGTGTTTCATCATAATCATCCTTTTTTTATTTATAGTATTATTCTTGATTTAATGCTTCTATAGGCAGCAGTGTAGAGGCTTTAAACGCCGGGTAGAACCCAAACACCGTGCCTGTGACAACTGCAAATCCAAACGCAAGTATAAACGCTTCTACGCTGAGCACCACGCTGATTTCACTTGTTTGCATCACGGCATACACCCCAAAGCTTAGTATCATGCCCAGCATGCCTCCAATGAAACCTATCATGCCTGCCTCTAGCAAAAACAGCATTAGTATGTCACGTTTTCGTGTACCGAGTGCTTTAAGCACACCTATTTCCGACGTGCGTTCCTTTACAGAAACAAAAAGCACGTTCATGATACCTATGCCGCCCACCACAAACACTATGACCGCCACCGCCAACAGTAACAGCGAAAGTGTATTGGCCGATTCCATGGCGGCTTCCATGGTGGCACCTGCGTCTTCAATAGCGTATGTTTGGGTTGGGTTAGACTGCGAGAGCACCAAACTGATATTTTCCATAATCGTGGGAACTTCGTTCATGTCAGTGGCAAGCAGTGTGAACTGTGGTTCGATCTCTGGTGTAAAAAGATATTTGTCGGCAGTACTGTAAGGCATGAATATACTTGTGTCAGGGTTTATGCCCGACACCACCGTGCCCATAGGCTCTAAGATGCCGTTCACCACATAACTGCGTCCGTCTATCTCCACCTTGCTGTCATATGCCAGCTGTGCCGAGCCAAAAACCTCTACCGCTACATCATATCCTAAAATCACACATCGTGTAGTGTTTTCTTCATCTGACTCAGTCAAAAAACTTCCTATCATCGGCGTGAGGTTTGATATTTGGGCATAGCTTTCCTCGGTTCCTACCACTTCATACGTAATAGCTTCTTCCAAGTCTCCGCCGAGTACCTCGGTGTCTACAGAAGCCGATATGGCTCCCGCCGACAAATCCGGAACAAAGAACAAGATATCCGATAAGTCGTCACTTGTTAAAGTGGGCATTTCCATAGGTGTTCTGGCACTTGTCCCACCGCCCGAGTCTCCACCTCTGCCTGAATCACCGCCGCCACCGCCACCGCCGCCGCCTGTGGGTGCCGCCATTCCACTGGGCATCATGCCGCCCATCATACTGCTTTCACTGGAATTTGACACTGTGATGGTGCCTGCATTCAAGGTTTTATACTGCTCTTCTACATCTCTTTGTCCACCCTCGCCTATGGCAATTACCATCACGATGGTGGCGGTGCCCACTATGACGCCCAAGGATGTCAAAAGCACTTTAAATTTATTTTGCTTAAGGTTCATCAGTACTAAACGCAGTATCTCATTCAGTCTCATTACTCATCACCACGTTTTCAATCAGCACTGTGTCGCCTTCCGAAAGTCCGCTTATGATTTCCACATCAAAGCCGTCGGAGAATCCTGTTTCCACTTCTACTTCTTTTACGCTTCCATCATCTGCCAAAACTTTAACATATTGTTTACCATCCGCGCTGATGATGCATTTATTTGATATTATCATCACACCCTGCACTTGCTTTTGAACAAACGTCACCTCGGCTGTCATGCCTTGATAAACCGTTATGTCCGCCACACCTGCCATACTACACGCCACTGTCACGGTATAGTTCACCGAGCTTTGCATTGCACCGCCCGGCACGAAAGATATGCTTTGTACTGTGCCCGGAATGGCCACATCGTCGTACGCATCTAATATCACAGTTGTCTGCATGCCTATGGTGATATCGGCTATATCTTCCTGAGGTATGCTAACTTCTAGGTATATCATGTCATTATCTGCTAAAGTGGCCAGTGCACCGCCTGCTTGCAGCTCGTCGCCCGCTTCTGAAATGCTGAACACATATCCTGCTTGCGGTGCTGTTACCACTCCGTCTTCGGACAACTCTTCAAATATCTCAAGGTTTGCACTCAGTGTATCCACCGATTCTTGCGCCTGCATCAATGTAGTTTCCAGCTGTATCATAGCGCTGTCATACTCGCTTTCTGCCAGCGAATACTCCTGCATGGTGGCGTTGTACTGGTTTGCAATTTCTTGTTGATCTAATGACATACCAGCGGCATAGTTATCCCTCTCGGTATATTTTTTTGTGAGGCTTTCTGTCGCAGTGCTCAGCTGTGTGCGCCACTCGGTGACATCTTTGTCGTAGTCTGTTTGAGCGGTGGCTATCTCTGTTTCCTTCGCCGCTTTATCTATGTTCAGCTGGTCAAGACTAGCTTGAAGCACCGTGACATCGTGCGGATCGCTCGGCGCTGTACATGTAGGGTCCACAGTAGGCCCCAGGCATGTGTTTGCATGGTTTAGCTGCTCTGTCACTGTGGTTATTTGCGTGTTTATATCCGCAAGCTCTGTGTTCAGCTTGGTGAGTGTGGCGTTTGTGCCTTGCGCTATCTGGCTTTCAAGGGTTGCTTTTTGACTTTCAAGGCTGGTAATCTCAGCCAAAATATCGGCATAGCCTTGGTCCAGTTCAGCCATTTGTGTGGAATAAATAGTTGAGGCATTTGCCCCGTCTTGAACAGTGAGGTCATATTCCAAACCGGCATTTGCAGTCTGAATATTTGAGTCAATCACTGTTTTTTCCAGTTGCAACTGGGCTAGCTCTAATGCACTTTCTGCTTCATCCATCAGTTCATTCAGATGTTCTGTGTCTATCTTCAAAAGTGGATCGCCTGCTTGCACGTAACTACCGGCCGGCACATATACTTCTGACACTGTTGTAGCAAAATCTAAACTGACAGCGTTTTCGCTCATGTTTACGCTGCTGGTTTCGCTGATACCCACCACAATATCACCCAGTATTACTGTTTCTTCCTGGTATGCACCTACTTGTGGTACGTCGGCAGACTGGGTGTCTCCCGCAAAGGCTATTTGCCACACCACTGCGCCCATTGCTACTATCAGCACCGCACCCATGGCAATAAACAAATATTTCTTTTTGAATTTTGATTTTATCGCCTTTGATTTCTCTTTAATACTTTTCAGCTTTTCTGCCACTACTCCATACGCTCCTTTACCCTTTGGTTTGATATTGGCAGTATATAACGTGTTTTTGATACAGTTGTGAGCCAATTGTCAAAATCATGTTTATTCACGCAAATAAAAACCGCCTACAACAATGTGTAGGCAGTCTTATCTTGTCTGACTCGTTTATAGCGGAATGGTAAACGAAAACATCACGCCACCATCTTGATTTTCAGCCGATACTTTGCCTTTATGGCGTTCTACAACAGTCTTCACAATATGCAGACCCATGCCAATATTCCCGTTTTTTCTCACACGTGCATCGTCCGAGCGGTAAAAGCCTGTCCATATATGAGGTCGATCTTTTTCTGCAAGGTAGCTGCCTTTGTTAAATACCGAAAAAACAGCATTACCGTCTTGTTTATACAGCTTCACTTTTATTTCTCCGCCTTTTTTTGTGTGTTCCATGGCGTTTGAAATATAGTTTTTTATCGCCTGCTGCAAATGCTCTTCACTGCCGTTTACCGTGATATCTTTTTCTATCTGCGAGGTAAAGTTATACTCTATTGTCATCGGGCTTATTTTTTCAATGTATTCTTCGCACACACAAGATAACGATAGCGGCACACCTTCATGCCTAAACAGCCCATTTTCCATCGCCGAGGTTTTTAGCATGGAAGATACCATTTCGCTAAGTCTTGCACTTTCTTCGGATATTACTGTGCAGTACTCTTCTTTATCCAGTGTATCGATGTTTTCTTTTAAGTTTTCGGCGTATATTTGCAATAAAGCCAGCGGTGTTTTCATCTCATGCGATACTGCCGCCACAAACTCTCGGCGCATTTTTTCAACCTTTTTTTGATTTTCAATATCTGAATGTAGCTCATCAATCGCACTTTTCAACTGATGCGACATGGAATTTATATTATGTGCTAATGCTGAAAGCTCAGCGGCAGACTGAGTTTCTTTTACCGGCATTGAAAAATCCAGTTTAGCAATGTGTTCGGTGGATACTTGCATATCTTTTATAGGCTTTGTAATACTTTTTGATAATATAAAAAACAGTAAAAGCCCCAGTATTAAAACCGCCACCGTGATAATCATGCTGGCATTACTCAGCACTCCAACGCTGTTTTCAATAGAGCTTAGGGTGAGCAGCATGAAGACCACAATGCTCTGATCTTGATACTCAAAACTCTCCCACAAGTTCAAAAGAAAGGTGGCAGAATCTTGAGAGCCACCTCTTTCTTGCACTACTATACCGGGCTGCGAATCATCACTTTGCTGTGCTTCCATTTCACTTTGCGACACCACCGAAACAGCTTCTGCAGGCGTGTTTTGTGGCGGATGCATTGATGGCCCTGGCCTAAAATCAAACCGATTTGAAGTCTCGTAAAAAAGCTCGCCCTCACTCGTGCTGATTTTTATATCAATATTATAGTTATCTTCATAAAATAGCAAAGTATCTTCTATGCTTTCTATATCGCCATCATACAGCAGTTTCAGCTCTTCATATGCTTTTTGCATAGTTTGCGAGGTTTGATATATGTAATATTCCTCGGCAAAAAACAGGTTGAAACCCAGCTGACACAACAATAAAATCGTCATTAAAAACACAAATGATAGCACTAGCTTACTTTGAAGCGTTATTTTCTTCATTTGGCACCTCAAACTGATATCCTATGCGATGTATGGTTTTAATGTAGTTTGCCTTATCGCCTAGTTTTATTCTCAGCTGTTTTATGTGGGTATCCACCGTACGTGTATCACCCTCAAAGTCATATCCCCACACGCTGTTTAAAAGCTGTTCACGTGAAAATACATGTGTGGGATTTATCATTAAAAAGCCTAACAAATCAAACTCGCGTTTTGTCAGCTGCATGTTTTGACCGTCGCATGTAATGCTACGCTTTGCACTATTCATCACAATTGCACCTTGTACCACATCACTTTGCGCGGGTTTACCCACACGTTTTAGTAAAGACTCCACACGTGCCAGTAATAGCGACGGCGAAAACGGTTTTGTGATGTAGTCATCTGCACCCACATTAAAGCCCTTCACTTGATCATATTCTTCGCTACGTGCTGTCAGCAAAATAGTGGGTGTCAATGCATTGTTAAGCCGCAAATCTTTCAGCGTTTCATATCCGTTTGCACGTGGCATCATAACATCCATGATGATAAGATCAATTTGCGCGTTGTTTTCATAGTATACATCCAAAGCTTCTTCGCCATCGTATGCGCACATCACATTAAACCCACGCGCTGTGAGTAAATCTTTTAGTGCACGTACCATCTTTACTTCATCGTCTACCACCAGAATACAACGCTCTGTACCAATCATACTTTTTCTCCTTCTTTATATATCCCTATAAACTATAATAAATAAAGTTGTGATGAAAAAATGATGTCACTTGCATAACTTCCTCCAAAATCACAAACCCTGCAATTTCAATACTAACCAATAACTTTCCTTTCTCACAAGTTGCCAAAATCCATTTTTGACGCTACACATTTACGTCTTAATTTTTTCACAATATTGCGTATACGTGCAAAATTTTTCCAAGACATTTACAAATTTTCAACAATCTTATTATATTTTTCACACCATTATTGGATGATAAACACGCGCTTGTCAGAAGTCCTTAACTTTTTGTAAAAAAAAGAAGAAAATACATTTATCGCCAATAAAATATGATATATTATTAACAAACTTATATAACTTTAACACAATTCTAAACTATTAGCATATATGCTTTGTTTTTAATAAGGAGGGTATGACAGGAGCACATCGAATAAATATAATGCTCATAATATATAAAAACAGCACCATCAAAATTCAAAAATTGATGTTGTGCTTTATTTCTTTTGCACTCATATTTTGCACAGTACCAAATTCGGGGTTATCCTTTTGCCCATCCCCCATCCACAATCTTCTTAATAATAAATTATAGCTCTTTGCTACATTTATAATTTTTAACAACTGTTTTGGAGGTTTACAATGTATAAACACACAAAAATAATTCTATCTACTTTACTGGTTATTGCAGTAATGAATTTATTTGTTCCACTTAGCATCTTCGCGTCAGAGTCTGCCTTGGCTGGTCTTAAGCGCACAAACTCAAACGAAACTCTTCCTGCATCTTTACCACTGGAAGTTTTACCCTTTACTATTGGTGGGGCGCAAGTGGTGCTGAACAGTGATGGCAATATAGAATCCGTGGGTGACTCACCTACTGTATTCACCGGTATTTATTATGTGCCAAACACCATCACCTTGACAAACGCAAATCTTTCTGCCTTACAAATCACCTCTACAGATACCATGAACATTGTACTGGCAGGCAGCAATACGCTCGTTGATAGTTCTTCAGACGCCAACTCAGCTGCTATTCTTTCTGCTGGAAATCTCACATTTTCAGGTTCCGGCTCCTTGACTGCAACGGGTAACAATGGTATCAAAGGCCTTGATATCGCCTTTAACGGCAGTGGCACTATAACCGCAACAGGAACTTATAGTAATCCATCTTTTCCTCCACCATACGATATCTATTCTGTAGATAATGCAAACCACAACGGTGTCGGCATTTTTGGCAATGTTTCCATTGCAGGCGGAAATGTGAGTGGACGAAGCTCAAGCGGACATGGATTTTTCGGCAGTGTTTCGATAACTTCAGGCCGTGTAGAAGGCTATAGCGACTACGGTTACGGATTCAGCACGGGTGTTAGAATAAATGGTAATGCCGCCGCCGTTGCTACAAGCACTCATTCATATGCCACCAACGGGGCAATTTTTGTAGACCATGGCTCTTTTACCGGCACTGGTGGAATTAGCGCTATTAAAGGCACACATAATGCTTGCGCGCATACGCCTTTTGATAACCACAATTGTAATGGAGCCATGGCTGATTATGGTGATAGCTCCTCTTCCTCTAACCTCGCAACATCAAGTCATGTACAAAATGCGTACACCTCATATAAATATGTAAAAATTTATTGTACTATCGGCTCCGGTGGCACTATTGGTGGTGACACCGGCGGCACCGGTGGCACAGGCGGTACAGGCGGCACAGGTGGTACAGGCGGCACAGGTGGTACAGGTGGTACAGGTGGTACAGGTGGAACCGGCGGCACGGGCGGCACTGGCGGCACTGGCGGCACAGGCGATACAGGTGGCACAGGAGGCACAGGCGGCACAGGAGGAACAGGAGGCACAGGCGGCACTGGCGGTACTGGCGGTACAGGCGGCACTGGCGATACCGGGGGTACTGGCGGCACAGGCGGCACTGGCGGTACTGGCGGCACAGGTGGCACTGACGACGATACCGACGACGATACTGACGACGAAACCGGTGGCGGTACTGGCGGTACAGGCGGCGCCGGTGGTACAGGCGGCACAGGTGGTACAGGCGGCACCGGTGGTACTGGTGGCACAGGCGATACCGGAGGCACAGGCGATACCGGAGGCACAGGCGATACTGGTGGTACTGGTGGCACAGGCGGAAGCACTGATCCATATGTAGACATCACGCCGGATGGTAACCTTGATATTAGCACCGGCCGGCCGGGCGATATACCAAGTGATGTGTTAATCAATTCTGAAGTACTTCCCTCAGATTTCTACACTGTGGATAACGGAATTGTCAGCATTTCTCCACAAGCTTTTGATTCCCTTGGTAGTGGCGAGCACACCATAACTGTGGCTTATGATGACGGTAGCAGCATAGACAGCGTGATAATCACAGAGAACGGCGTACCTCAAAGTGCTTATATAAACAACGATGCTTGGAGCTTATTTGACTTAATGATGACAATACTTACCTTCCTTTTGATAGTTGCATATGCAATATATCGGCTTCGCAAACGTTCACATTCCAACGACGAAGCCTACCTAGAAGCCGAATATCTCGAGGAACACTATCAAAAAGAAGTTTCCATACGCAGAAAGCAAAGAGCCTTCAAAGTATTAGGTGTCGTTGTGTTTGTGGTTGCTTTGGTTGCGTTATTGATCACACAAGATTTCACTTTGCCGATGACTTTCTTTGATAAATACAGCCTGTTGTTCGCAATATTTGGCGTTGTCCAGCTATATTTAGGCACCATTTTAATGCAAGGCAACAAAAAACAAAAAGAGCTTGAAAAAGAGCTTGAAAAAGAACTCTATGGATATTCCACAGAATATGCCTAACTAGGAATACCTATTAATTACAAACAAGCGGCAATCACTCTTTATAAAGGGTGGTTGCCGCCTATTTTTCATAGCTTTTGCGCTATCCTTGTATGATTTCAGCATATAAAAAAGCACCGAAACTATATTCGGTGCCTCAAAGTGTAAAAACTCAAGCTGATGATTGAAAAGCTATTTCTTCTATATTTTAGATCAAAATCTTGCTGCAGCAATTTTTTTCGCAATCAGTTCAGGATTCGCAGAATAAGTTAAGGCAGTTTCTTTATCGATGATATTTGATTGAAAAAGCTTCATTAGGCTGTTGTCCATGCTTTGCATTCCTTCATTTTGCCCGGAACTTGATAATATATTATCTATTTGATGAATCTTGTTTTCTCTTATCAGGTTTTTAATCGCGGGGTTCACTGTCATAATCTCAAAAACAGGAATTCTTTCACCACTTATTGTCGGAACTAGTTGCTGGCAAACTATTGCCGTCAGCACCATTGCAAGCTGCAACCTCACCTGATGTTGTTGATCTGAAGGAAAGGAATCCACTATTCGATCTATTGTTGCTCCGGCGCTGGTGGTATGTAAACTAGCAAAAATCAAATGTCCTGTTTCTGCTGCTGTCATTCCCACTTCGATAGTCTCACGATCTCTAAGCTCGCCAATTAAAATCACATCCGGGCTTTGCCTAAGTGCACTTCTTAGCGCCATTACAAAACTCTCGGTATCAAGGTTTATTTCCCTTTGAGACACAACACTGTTTTTATGCTGATGTAAAAACTCTATAGGATCTTCAAGGGTAATAATATGCTGTTGACGACTTTTGTTTATCTCGTCTATCATACAAGCCATTGTGGTACTTTTTCCGCTACCGGCAGAACCCGTGACAAGCACAAACCCACGCTCGTTGCGACATGCATTCATTACCTCAGGTGGAATATTCAGCTCGTCCGGATGAGGAAGGTTGAAAGTTATCACCCTTATTACTGCGGCAAGTGTTCCGCGCTGCTTATATGTATTAACCCTAAACCTCGATAAATTTTTTATCGCAAACGAAAAATCATCGTCTCCACATTCCATCAGGCGCGAAATATCACGATTATCGGTATGACTATAAATTTGCCTGATAATTTCAGTGGTATCCTCAGGCTTTAAAGGGTTTTCACTGAAAGTTTCCATTTTACCATTCACCTTTATTGTGATAGGCAACCCGGAAATTATAAACACATCGGATGCATTCTTATGCACAATATCTTGAATCAACAAAGTAAAATCCATTATTAACCTCGACTTAATTTATTGAAAAACAGGAAACTCGGTAGTGCTTGTCCATTCGGATGTATAAAGCAGTTGCCATTTTGTAACCTTATAGCTTCCGCTTTCGCCAACCTCTATTTCACTAAGTATGCTCTCATTATCATTAACTTCTGTTAAATAGGATATATAAATTTTAGCATCTTGCATCCTCACATCATAACCGTGCAGCTCTTTTTGCAATTCACTAAAAAGCTCTTCATCGCTTTCACTTGCAGCGCTCGCCTCTTGTACTGTGTCGTGGACTGATTTTAGCGTTGTTTGTGCAATGCTGTCCGCCATATAATATGCCGTTGTGGCATTTGCAACATTACGGCTAAACGCATTATCTACATCCGAAGAAACATAAGACAATGTCGCGAATGTTATAAGAGCAAGCAACACAAACACTACAAGCAAAAGACTTATACCTATAGGCACGCCCATCTGTTGAGGTTTATTATTCATGTTTATTCTTCCTCATATGGTTGATACAACGTCACCGACAAGTCATATATCAACGTATCACCATCAAAAAGATTTATACTCAAGGTATACAAATCTTCCTTTGATGTTTCTGCAAACTGTGCACGATACTCACCATTTTGCGAGAATATTCCAGTTTCATCAAATCCTGCATAGTATGCATCATTTATCATCTCTGCCGACGTCATTTCAAGCAAAAGTTGCATGCCGCCTTCGCGATAAATCTCCGCCGCCGTTTGTGCCGCCGTTACCGCGCCACTACGCTGCGCACTTTCTTCTGCCAAAACATGCGCACTTAAAAACATATTCACACACACAACAGAACTCAATGAAAAAAATAGTATCGCTATGATAAGTTCTATCAAAAATAAGCTGGATTTGGAGTGGGTTCTCATTACGAACTCCTTATAAGGTTGTTATTGCAACGGATAACGACGAGTTGTTATTATCCAAAACAGTAAATTCGTATAGATTTCCTTGCTTTTTTATATCAAGTCCTGAAATTTCCAGCACTTCTTGCCCCGCTACTTTAGTAGGCACAATATCTGCTTTTGTGAATAGTTCACACAGATATCCTTCATGGAAATAAATATACCTAACAAACTCTCCTTCAGGTAAAGTTTCTTTTATTACAAGCGCCTCCGAGCCTTCTATCTCGCCAAGAGAAATGGCACCTGCGATATTATTTTGGTTTATTTGCTTTCTTATATAAGAAATTGCTGTACGCGAAGTAAATTCACTTTCCATATGCTGTGCAATATTTTCATATACACGTGTCCCGGAATAAACCAGTAACAACGCTGTAACAGCAAAAACCGTGAATAATGATAAAGCAAAAATCATATCAAGCGTATGTTTTTTTTGTTTTGAATTAATATTCATAAATCACCTGCTTATCACTGTTATGTCCGGCAGTATATTTGGCGCAAACACATCATAGTGCACAATATACTTATCCTCGTCTATCTGTATTCCATACGTTTCAACTATTTCGTCTATAGACGTGGGATACGCACCATTTGTCGCATAACTGTGGGTGCAACTGCGTGTTATTGCATCCAGCAGCGTTTGTGTCTGCAAGCTCTCATTTGTTCCCTCAAGCGACACCAGCCCCCAGTATGCAATTATTATAATCATAAGTGATACCAAAGCAGTAGCAATATATTTTCTTTTGGATTTTAAAAAAATCATACCTATTTACCCCATCTGAGAAATGATATTCATCAAAGGCAACATTACTGATAACAAAATAGCTCCGACTACAATTGAAAGTATGGCTACTATTGTAGGCTCAATAATTGAAATCACATTCTCAAGGCGTTTTGTTATGTCTTCGTCGTAGCGTTTAGATATACTTTCCATCACACTGTCCACTTGGCCTGTTTTAAAGCCCACAGCAATCATACGTGCATACACACCGACAAAAATTTTGTTTTCTATCAGCGCTTTCGAAAACGGCTCGCCTTTATCTATAGCATCTTGAAGGGAGGTAATCTTCTTGTTCAGTGCACTGTTAGTCACCATTTCCTTTACCATTTTCAAGCTTTCATCAATATCAAGTCCGCTTGAAAGCATAAGCGATAAACCTCCGGCAAATCTAACAACCGCAATATTCTCCACGATATTTCGTGTAAGGAAAAAGTTTTCTTTAAATTTCGCAGATAGCTCTTTACCTTTAGGTGTGAAAATACTCAGCAAAACAGCTGCAGCTACAGCGCCTAAAATAACCAATAATACAACAAAGCTATTTGATATAACAGCACCCATATCCAAAAGTAGCTTTGAAAATCCCGTTATCTCGCTACCCAGCTGCTCAAACACCGAGCCGAATGTAGGCATCACATTTACAAGCAATACAACTATTACTAAAAGCATCATACCCACCATAATAACAGGGTATGTGATTGAATGCTTTATCGTCGTGCGCAAACTATCTTCTCTGGCGTAATAATGTGCTAGCGACTTAAAAACTGTTTCAAGTCGTCCTGACACCTCGCCTATTTTTATCATATGTGTCATGTAAGAAGGAAACACTTTGGCGCCGACAAACACATCTGAAAGCTGCTCGCCAAGCTCAAGCTCATTTATAATACTGCTAAACAAGTTTTTTGCATCGTCTGTGGTCGATTCCTCTAACATGATATAAAAGCCCTCAACAACGGTAATGCCGGAGCCAAGTATCAAGCCTAACTGTTCGCACAAAGCCGAAAGTTCCGAATAAGACAGTTCCTTAATAGACGTATTTTTCTGCATAGTTTTCTCCTGTTCCGACAACCGATGTATCATCGCTGTTATCGGCAAAAGTAGGATCCATTAACTTCCATTCAACCCCATCAAACTCTATTGCATCTATCCAACCTTTCTCTGTTGTATAAGTGCATATCCATGCATGATATAAATCATCCACATATCCAACCACTAACTTTGTAGGGATATTTTGCGAGCGCAACATTGCCGCCATTACTGCGGCATAGTCAAAACAAATTCCCTTTCCGCTTGTCACGGTTTCATCCAATACCGGAAGATACCCCGCAATTTCACCATCTAAAGCCTGCTGCGCCTTGTCATAATCATACTCCAGCATGTCTTTCGTATAGAAAAAAACATGCTCGATAAATTCAAGATCGGTTGACGTATGCGCATACAATCTTTCTGCTTCTTTAATTGCAATAGTTGAAGCATTAAAGTCCACAAACTGGTTTGAATATAAAAACGGAGAAAACTCGTCCACTATATCGGCTGTTATAGTTTGAGTGTCAACACTATAATATTCTGTGCCGGAAGATTGCTCAAAAGTTTGAAGTGTATAAGTGCCCGAGCCGGAAGTTAAAGGGAAAGCTTGATACCCTTCTTTTTCATGTAAGTCATACGTATATGTATTACCCAAAGAATCCACAACACGGAATTTTATCTTTCCGGTATGGCTTCCAACATATTCAACCATCACATAGCCTTTTGAGCTGTTCGAATAGTCAATATTTATATATTCCGAGCTTAAAACATCAATACCATCCGCAGACGGTATTCTTAGCGCAACGTCTAATGACTCTCTAATTGGTGTTTCCGACAACTCTGCAGGATCGGAATTATTTGCAAGCGAAACAGACTCCAAAACACTACATCCTGAAAAAATTATACACAAAAATATTAAAGAAAAAAATTTTTTTAGCATTTATTTATTATCCCAAATGACATCCACATTGATGTGAACAGCAGTTACAAACTTGCCTAAATTATACTATACTGACTGTGTTTTTGCAATAATGAAGCCTTGGCAAAGCCAACACACAATTTGTGTTTTTCTCTACTTAATAACTTGCTTAAACCCCATTAAATCAGGCTTTGTTGGTATTGGGTAATATAAATATTGTTGCGCTCGTTCATAAATCTTTTACAGATCCATAAAACTATCTTATTTTCATTTTTCAGCATTTTGCATACGTATTTTTTATCATGTATGACCCTGACTTTAAATCCGGTTTGAAAATCCAAACCCACCATGCTTTGCCTTTTAATTATATCCGTGTAGTAAAAAATCCATCGATGGCTGTCGATGGATTTTTTACCAGAACTAAGCATAAGGGGAAAATGATAAATCTATATCAGGATAGGCTTTGCAGCCAATAAGCAATTTTATGTCGCAAAACCAAATTGCGATGAAAAAGCATTTGGAAATCAAATGGTACTTTTAAACATTTTATTATATATTTTCTTCTTCAGCCATTTCGTATGTTTTAGTCTTTCTAGCAAAGATACTGAAAACAACTTGAATTATTGTCAGTACAAGCATTAATATTGTCCAGCGGTCAACGAAAACCATATCTAAGAGCATATTTTGTGTCCATATAAATGCTATTACCGATACAAGTGCTACAACTGCACTACCAAAACGGAAAAATGCTTTACGGTTAACTTTTTCGTATTCTTCGTTTTCTTCATATTCTTCGTCTTCTTTTTGCTTAATCACAAAATAACCTACTATAAGCACAAAAGATGTAACAACGGTGATTATGGCTAAAATCAAGTTGAGTAAAGCCCAGGTTCCCTTGCTGTCATTCGTTGAAAGAGGAAGGTCTGTGTCATCAATGTTAACCAGTGTTGGTTGTGTATCCTCTTCTTCTGGCGATTGTACATCTGCTGTAACAACTTCAGTTTCTTCGTTCTCTATTTCCGGAGTTTCTGTTTCAGGTACTGTTTCGTCGGTCTCCTCAGGTGTTTCTGTGGTGGTTGGCTGTGTCGGCACAGTAGGACTAGTAGTACCAGGGTCAGTCGTAGTACCAGGGTTAGTCGGAGTAACAGGCAGTATTGTTATTGTAAGCACGCCATTATTAACTTTCACATTGTAGTTATTATCTTTTGCAACATTGGCTGTGATGGTATAGCTTCCCAACACCTCACCGGATGCACGGCTTAGTGTGTAAGCTATGTTATCACTACCTTGAAGACCGGTAAAGCTCGCACTGAAATTCGGGTCACTGGCTCCAACCAGTTTGTTATAGCTCAAAATGTTAAGGGTGGCGTCACGTTTTCCAACCACTGCAGTCAATTTTATTGTCACATCGTTATAACCCGGTGCGCTTGCACGAATTTCCACTGTGTAACTGCCCGCATCTTTCACTTGGGGTATTCCCGATGTGAAAGGCGCCCCATCAAGACTATATTCAAATTTTGCGTTTGTAACAGAACTTGTAATGTCACTAACTGCGTCATGGTATTTTGCATTATATGTAGTATTTAAAGCTTTTGCACTAGCAGTCAAGCCAGTCAATGCAGTGATATTAAAACTACCGCCGGTTGCATTCAAATCATAATTTCTAAATGCTGCATTGCTTTGCAAAGCCGCTAATGCACCGCTGTTGATTTGTACCGTATAGCTACCGGGTAATGCTGTACTTAAATTCGCAGCTACATTGCCGTTATAAATTGCATCAAACAACGGGTTAGTAGCGGCAATAACAGAATTCAAAGCACTTTCATCTGCTTGAGACTTCGGCCCGTTTGCCTGGTTTACAGCAGGTAAACTATAATCAATCTGTGAAATACCACCATACTTATAAGAAGATAAAACATCAGGCGATATTGTCAGTGGTGCTTTGTTTATTACCACACTAACTGTTGTTGTGGTTTCAGTATATAGCGGGGCGCTTGCTTTGACCGTTATAGTGTAATTGCCTGCATCTACAAGATCAGGTTTAGCACTTGAAAATGCGCCGCCATTCACGCTATATTGGTACGTTAGGCCCGAGATGACCTCACCTGCCCAGTTGGCAGATTGCGCAATTGGCCAATTTATTAAACTGGTGTGGGATTGTGCGTTGTATGTCGAAATATATGAACTATCGTTTATTGTCCAATTCATTGTTTTATATGGCATATAAACAGCATAAAGATTCCAGTTTACATCAATTTCACCAAGGTTTGCGCCTTCGGGGTAGTGGGCTGTGCTTGAACTCCGCGAGGGGTCCCATCCCACAAAATAATAATTTGCCGGTGCTGTGAAACCTGCCTGTGCTAAAGTAACTGCATATCCAACCTTATTATTTTCATATTGTGTTGGGTCTTGATAAGTTATTTCAGCAATGCCTGAAGCCGCGGGATAGTTGCTGTAATATGTGATTGTATATGGTGTGCTTATGGATTGCACGCTTGCATTCACTCCGCTTTCGATGTTTGCCACGGGCTCTACTGTACCCAATTCAGCCGCATCGGTTTGTGTTTGGGCGAAGATATTCACTTGAAATGCCGCGCCTAATATTGTAAGTATAAGTATTGCTGTCAAAATTTTTGATAACTTTTTTTGTCTACTGCGGGGAACAGTATTTGTTTCTTTCAAATTACCCTTATTGGTGTTGTTCATTTTTTGTCCTTTCCAAAATGCGTTTTATCTCTTTTGTTTCCATGAATGCTATTATAAATATCTTCGGTCTCAAAAATGGTCTCATTTCAAAATCACTATGGTGTATTTTCGCAGTTTCGGTCTCAAAACCGGTCTCAGTTTTGTATTTTGGACTTCTTTTTGTATTTCCTACTTAATTACAATGATATTTTCGAATTTTGCTTTATCCTGATAAAGTGATTTGCCTTATAAATACGCATCTGATAATAAAAGGAAAACAGCATTCAGGCCGAAATCAAAAACCACCTGAGATAAAGCTTGAAAAGCCTAAATCAAGTGATTACTTCTAAAGCTATTTTGCCATAAGTTGGTTTTCATACCTTTTCAGCGCACACAAATAACCGCGCCCTGAAACAAGGCGCGGTTATAACTTTAATATAAAAGGTAATACATGCATGCTCTCGCTATTCACGTGATAAGCCTGCAAATACTATATCTATTCATTGCGAAACTGTTGTAAATCGGTGCAAGAAAATGTCAAGCGTAAAGCACGCATTTTAGGTATGTTATGAAAATGTGTTCTCACACGAGAGGTAATGCCTCTGCAACATTCTTCATCACTGTCTTTTAGCAGTATTACAAATTGGCTGGAACTATATCGTGCGAAAGCATCCCCGCTTTGTAAAGAAGCCCTCAAGCTTTTACGCAAATGCTGGCTTATTCCGTCCAGTTGTGGGCTTATAGGAAAAGCATTACCATTTTCATCGTACACTGTGCATAAAACCAGCCTTACCGTTTCATCTATACCCATAATTCCCATAAGCATAGCTTGATATATATGTGAAAACTCGTATAAGCCACATTCATGCGCTTTATCAAAAACTTCCATCTTGCAAAGATTTGTATGCACTTCGGTGGTGTTGCTTGCCATACTTTCGTTTTCTAAAGTTAGAGTTTTCATTAAATCAAGCAAATTCGGAGGAGGTTGTAATCCTAAATCACTTTGCAAGCGCTCACATACATTATCATACACATGAAAAGCTCTGTTGTAATGTTTACATTCATAAAGCACTTTAATGTAATTCATATACACACTTTCTTCATGTGGATATAGGGCAAAAGCTTGTGAAAGCTCATCTAATATTTCTTGATAGCAACCTTCTTGTTCAACAAGTTCTAAAAGCGTATTTAAAAACATTAAGTATCTGTTTTCTAAAAAGGATATCTGCTCCAGCACCCAATAATCACTAAGTAAATTGCCTAAAAAAACACCACGATACAAAGATAATGCTTGCTTGCAGGATTCAAACTTGTCTGCGCTTTCTAACCCATCAAGCACTTCCCAGCATGCATTAAATGCCTCTAAGTCACTGACGCAGTTCAGGTGTAGATTATAAACGTCATTCTCAAAGACTATTGCATCTTCATCTTGCGCAACAAGCTCATTTTCACGCAATATTTTTCGCAAACGATAGACTAAGTTTTTACAAACGGCGTTTGGATTGTCCAGCTCATCCGAGTCTAAAATAGCGCTGACAATCATCTCTGTTCCGGCTTTTCGGCCCGGGCTACACAGCAAAAACACCAGCAACTGCAACGCCTTATTCGTCTTTATTTTATTTTCTCGGAATATTTCTTTTTGGGCTATACGCATACTAAAGCCGCCAAACAAACTTACTCTTATTGTTTTTTCGTCTGCAGTAATTATTTTTTTATTCATGTTTTATTACCTTTATTAAATGTATAATTCAATATACTTTGTACTATATATTATACCATAATACATAATAACAAAAATAACAATATAATGAATAACCCTGCGCGCCGATACCTTTATATATTTTTCGGTAGGATGTTTGGGTGAATGTATCGACGCAAACCAAGTATAGTTTTCGCACCAAACGATAAACTCGTACTTTATATTTAGCACAAATACAGAAGCTGCGCCTAGTTTAAACCTTGGCACAGCTTTAATTTAATTGAAAATATTTAGTTGAATAAGCTTTAAAGTTCCCCTCTCATTTTAGCCACTTCCTCGATTTCTTCAATAGCCTCTTCAAGATGCCTTCTCATAAGAATAGCTGAGGTTTCACTGTCCCTTTTTTTAATAAAGCTTAAAATCAAATCATGATATTCAAGCCCGATTTCAGGGCCTATGTATTCTGTCATTATATGAAGATGTGTGCTCATTAAATCGCCTAAAAAATCTGTTATTTTCATTATTATAGGGTTTTTCGTGCCTTTAGCTATTTGATTATGAAACTTAACGTCATACATGAAAAATTGATCTTTTTCTTTATGGTGATATTTCATTTTTTCAACAGTTACTTCAAGTTGTTCTATATCTGCATCCGTTGCGTTCTCAATAAAAAATTTGACATTTCCCGGCTCAAATGCTGAGCGAAACTTTAAAACGTCTATAATATCCGTAATAGACATATTATATGTAGGTGGAGTAGTAAAAGAAATTATCTTTGTTTCATTTACATAAGTTCCAGAGCCTTGTATTTTTCTTAATATCGAGGAACTAACTAATTTTTCCACCGCTTCACGCACCGCAACCCTACTTACTCCAAGAGTAGTTGATAGTTTTTGTTCCGTCCAAATTTTATCATTGGGGTTCCATTCCTGATTGCGTATTTTCTCACAAATCAAATCATATACCATTTGCGATGCATTATTGGTGTACGCCATGTGTAAAGCCTCCTATGATTAAAATTTAATTGCAATTGCCTAATTGGTGATTTATATAGAACACTTACTGTTTTGCGGTTGTGTCCCAGCCTGTTTTAACTATTATCCTTTTCGTTCGTCTGATTGCTTTTGCTTAATTCATTAAATCGCCAACGTCAATCACAAGAAACAAAGCCAATCTATAAGTGTAACCTACAACAACGACGTTATAATTATACCATGAATTATTTAAATTTGTAATACCATAAAACACAAAAATGTTAGGGCCTTCACTTTCAAGACCCTAAACACTTCATCGAGAATTCATCCAACTTATTAATATGCTCCTGCCGAATATGTAAGTTCATAACTGTGACTATAAACTTCAAACACAATACCAAACGGATCTTCAACATAGCACATACGATAAGGTTTTTCACCTTTATAATAGTAGCGAATAGGCATTCTTTGTTTTCCGCCTGCTGCAACGATTTTCTCAACAAGCCCTTCAAGGTCCGGATCTTGAACGCAGAAATGAAACAAGCCTACTTGCTTGTAATCAAGATTGTTTTCAGGTTTGCGGCAACCATCAAATTCAAATATCTCAACGCCGATTTTATCGCCTGTTGACATATGTGCAATTTTAAATTTACCCCAACCTTTTCCGAATACGTCGTCGCACATAACCCCTATATCGCTGTCATCTTGAACTATAACAGCAGGTTCCATAATAACATACCAGCCAAAAACCTCACTGTAAAACTTAATAGCTTCTTCTAAATTTGGAACCGATAAACCGATATGCGAAAATGTTCTTGGATATACCATAATTAAAACTTCCTTTCATTTCAAAATAAATAGTGTTATTTTACCAACTTGTCCTTTATGCAAACAATATTTCTTTACTCGTGATAAATATTTCGGCCCCTTAATAACGATATCTTTATCTATGACTTAATTTTCTCGCATCGTTGTTTCCAGTACTAATTGTTTGAAGCTTTCAATATGCTTTTTATTTGTAGCCCTTTTAGCGCAAAAATTGCACTCCTTAAATTAGTTAATATGATTATACCATATTGTCTAACTTTTAGAGTGCAGTTCAGGCCAACTAACATCAGAACCATCACTTTATTTATTTATTTTTCAATAAATGAAAGGCAAACCCGCCAATTTCTTCGTCAAGATAAATCGCTATTATATCTCCTTGCGCATCTTTTTTCATCGTATTTTCATCAAAAGTTACGCCTTTATCACCCAGCTCCAGCATCGCGTCTTCAACACTATCAACCCCGATAGCTATATGTCCGCATCTTCCCTTAAAGGGAGCCTTCATTACTTCAATATCACTACTTGCAAAAAGCGAATTTTTTCCGTCTTTAACTTCGAGATCAAAAAGCGTAGATATTCTGTTTGCAACGCCGGTAGCTTGGGTAGCATTAGAAGAATTTATTCCAACATGCTTAACTTTATACTCCATATTCTTACCTTTGAACCCTTCCCGAGCCATCTCCTCCCATCAGCTTTTCAACTTCTTCTTTCGTGACAAGATTGAAGTCGAATTCTATGGAATGTTTAAGGCAACTTGCGGCAACTGCAAACTCAATCGACTTTTGGCTTTCATAGTTGTTCATTTGAGTATAGATAAGCGCACCGCCAAAGCTATCTCCGCCGCCAACTCGGTCAACAACATGAATCAAATAGTTTTTAGAGAAGTAGTATTCTTCACCGTCATAAAGCATAGCCGCCCAGTTATTGTCGTTTGCCGAAATCGAACCTCTTAGCGTGATTGCCACTTTGTCAAAATCAAATTTATCTGCAAGCGCTTTTGCAACTTGCTTGTATCCATCGTGGTTTACTTTTCCTTTTGTCAAGTCGGTGTCATCCGCTTTAATTCCAAAAACATCCGAGGCATCTTCTTCATTCGCAATGCAAAGATTTACATACGGCATCAACGTCGCCATTACGCTTCCTGCTTTTTCTTTAGACCAAAGATTTTTTCTGTAGTTGAGATCACAAGAAACGGTAATGCCTTTTTCTTTACACTTCTTAAGTGCCTCAAGGGTTATAGCCGCCAGTGAATCTGAAAGTGCGGGGGTTATTCCCGTGAAATGAAACCATGTTACATCTTTTAAGATCTCATCCCAGTCAAAGTCCGAATCACTCGCCTGTGCAATAGCTGAATGTTTTCTGTCATATATAACTCTTGAAGCACGTTGAGAGGCACCTTTTTCAATAAAATATGTGCCTACTCTTTCTCCTCCACGAACAACTTTTGATGTATTTACACCCAAGCCACGTAAGTTGTTAATCGCCATTTGAGCTATATCATTTTCAGGTAGCTTAGAAACAAACTCTGCAGTCTCACCAAAGTTATTGACCGAAACCGCAACATTCGCCTCGCCACCGGCAAAAGAAATTTCCCATTCTCTTGCTTGTGAAAATTTTAAATAGCCTTTAGGGTTAAGGCGCATCATAATTTCGCCGAAACAAACTAATTTTCCCATTTTTTCTCCTTAACTATTCAGTGCATCCACATATTTTCGTGCATTTTCAGTGATTTTTTCAAACTGGCCTTGTTTAACCAATTCGGAGTTTACAAGGTCCGAGCCAATACCAACACCGCTTAGGCCGGCTGCAAAAAAGTCTTTGATATTTTCTGTGCTTACTCCTCCGACCGCTATGAAAGGAATATGACTCAGCGGAGCACGCATGGCCTTTATAAAGCCCAGCCCTAAGCTATTGCTGGGGAATATTTTTACAAAATCTGCACCCGCATTATAAGCTGTCACGCTCTCGGTTGGTGTCATTGCTCCGGGCATCGACACCAACCCATTTCTTTTCGCAAAATCAATTATCTCAACATTCGTGTCGGGTGAAACAAAAAACTTCGCATTGGATTCTGCTGCAATTTTTGCTTGATTCATAGTTAGAACTGTTCCGGCACCAACAACCATCTTGCCTTCAAACTTTTCCGCAACCAGCTTTATCATTTCCCCTGTTTGCTCGTCGGTCACCTTTCCCGATTGATCAAAGGTTATCTCCATAACTGTTACGCCACCTTTATATATAGCGCTCGCAACATTAACTATGTCATCTTTTTTGACACCTCTTACAATGGCAACTATTTTAGAGTCTGTTATAGCTTTAACAATTGTTTCCTTCATATTCAACACTTCTTTCTTAAACACAATTAAACTACTTAAATTCTTCCAAATTCTTCCAGCAAATCTTCTGCGGTTGCGCCTTTTAAAATAGCCTCTCTGCTTGCAATTTCGTTATCAGCTTGCGAGCGAGCTTTGGGGTAAGTTTCTTTTAACATGTTATAAGGAACCACCGAAACGCCGATTTCATCCGAAACCACTAAATCGCCCGGGTTTACAATAATTCCACCGCAAACTACCGGAACATTAAACTCAACAGGTTCTTTTCGGCCTGAAGTTGCAGTATGTGCCGCTCTTGGGCCAACAAACTTTGAAGTGATTGCAAAGTCTAACATTTTAGCCTCGTCTGTATCCCTGCAGCTGCCATCAATCACAGCGCCTACTATTCCGGCGTTGCGTGCCAGCCCACTCATAAGTCCACCCCAAATAGATGTATGCATTTCTCCGAAAGCGTCTATAACAACGACATCTCCGGGTTTTGCAATCTCAAAAATGCCCAGGCAATCTACAATATCACCTGCGGTTAACTTAACTGTAATTGCAGGCCCGATGATTTTTTTGTCAGCCGCTCTTGGCTTCATGTCGGGAGTCATGGTGCATTCTCTTCCCATTGCGTCGCTTATAACGCAAGACAACGAAAGAACATCATCCATATCTCTATAAGGCTTTATTAATTTTTCATCTATTTCAGGGCGTGGATTAACTATGTACTTCATTTGTATTCTCCTTGTAATTCATTATTTTGATGAATTTGTATGATGAATTTGCTTTGTGTGAACATTCTAACATGATTAAATCCCTTTAGCAATAAACAAACTGCATAAAGATTTGATTATTTTTTTGTTATTTTTGAATAATTCATTGTGCATTTATTACATTTTATGGGCTGCAAAACTATGAATAATGTTATATAATTTGTAAATTGATAATACTATTATCATCTAGTTTAGCAACTATTTAATTAGTTTTCTTGAATTTTAACTGATATTTAATGATTTTGCATCTCAATTGTCTTATCTTTATAAGTCTTGGCGGATTATTTGCTGCGTTATAATGAATTCGTATTATTTATCAAGGGTATATATTTCATTAAGTTAGCCAACCCGATGTAATCCGAACCCGCCTATTTTTGGTAGATTGATGCAGGATCAAGAAAACAAAAGTACAAGTATGATATTTCAAGACCCCGGTATCAAAAAGGCATTTGTTAATTCTATTTTCGTCGGAATTCATGATACTAATAAGTGTATGCAAAAAATCATTCAGACATAACATATAAGTGTTTTTGGTACTATCACTCCATAATTCATCAAACAACTTTTATTATTGTTTTGTTTATTTTCAACAAATAATATCCCATTTTTAAGTGTATAATGTAGAAAACCTCTTGAAATGCTTGCAAAAATAAAAAAGTTGTAGTACGATTAGCTCACAAATTAATCATACAAATTATTCTTGAAAGTATGAAATTCTCGTTTTTTTTCACAAAAAAGCATATATATGTATGATTAATCTGAAATTTTAGGAGGAAAAAAATGAAAAGATTATTAGCGTTTTTATTGGTACTGGTTTTGATGGTAGGTTTAATCGGATGCTCACAAACACAAGAAGCACAGCCAGAAGCACAAAGCGAAGCTGAAGCAACATCAGCTGCTGAATCAGGGGAAGCCCAAGAAACACAGTCAGATGGAGAGGGCTATAAAATAGCGTTAAGCAACTCTTTTATTGGCAATGGTTATCGTATGCAATTTGTAAATACATTTGTTGCATATGCTGAAAAACGAGTTGCCGATGGTACACTTTCTGAATATTATCAATCAAGTTCCGGGCAAGATCCACAAGCTCAGATAAATGAAATCAGAAACATGATGAGCCAAGGATATGATGCTATATTAGTTAATGCCGCATCACCGACAGCGTTAATTCCTGTATTAGAAGAGGCTGTAGAGCGTGGTATTACTATTGTAACAGTGGATAACACAGTAGATTCCGACTTGGTTTATAAAGTTGAAGTTGATGGCGTTTCTTTAGGACGCAATCAAGCAGAATGGATAGTTGAAAAATTGGACGGCGAGGGCAACGTGGTAATAATCGGCGGTGTTGAAGGAACTACTATTGACCGTGACCGTTATGAAGGTCAGATGGAAGTTTTAGACCAATATCCTGACATAAACATTATTGCACACGCTTATGGCGACTGGGACGACGCAACAACAATGAGCGTTTTAAACAATATTTTAGCAGCTAACAGCGGCACACAAATAGATGCGATTATTCAGCAAGGTGGCGGTGAAAACGGCACATACGAAGCACTTGTTAAAAACGGCATTGATTTAAGCACCTGTTATGTAACCGGAGATATGACAAACGGCCTATATCGTCATTTTATTGAAGACGGCCTCATGGGCGTTGGTGTAGCTCATCCCCCATATTGCGGCGCTACTGCTCTTGATGTAGCAATTGCAGCACTTAACGGAGAAAACCCTGACATGTACACACCAATTCCCAGCCCTATGGCAGATTATACCCAAGCTGAAGAATGGTATGTAGAAGGATACCCGGATTCTGCGTTTGTTGCTTATACAAATGAAGGCAATACCTTTGATATTGAATTTGCAGATGTAGCAGCCGATAAGTAAAATCGTTGTGAAAAGCCCCGCAAACTTATTAAAACTTGCGGGGCTTTTTAAAAACATCAAGAAAATATAGTCAATTTAAATCCAATTAATATTTCTTGCTCGCTTTTTTGTGGGTTGCCTTTTTCATATCACTCTCTGTTTTCATCCCTACCTCGTCTGAGAGTTTTATTATTTCTCGCTTAAATTTTTTGCTGTATTTTTGCATTGCACTTTTCCTTTATATGATTTGTTATATCATGTTTCGGATATTTTTATGCCTGTACTTTTGTGATAACCTTTCATTTACACTAAAGAAAATGATCAATAACTTTGTCCAATAAATTAAATGGAGATGGCTGACATGAAAAAAAGCACACCCGATAAAACAATTTTAAATTTAGAGCAAGTAAGTAAAAAATATGCAAACACTGTTGCACTTAATAAGGTTGATTTTTCTTGCAAAGCCGGTGAAATCCATGCAATTATTGGTGAAAATGGAGCAGGAAAAAGCACCTTGATAAAGATACTTGCCGGTGTAGTTAATTGGGACGAGGGAACCTATTTACTAAATGGAAATACTACTAAATTCAAAGATCCGCGTGAAGCCGAAAGTGAAGGTGTAGTTGCAGTATTCCAAGAGTTATCTTTAATTCCTCACTTAACAGTATATGAAAATATCTACCTTGGTAATGAATATTTAAAAAACGGACTGGTAGATTACAACAAAATGCAAAAGAATGCAACAATTCTTTTTGAAGAGCTGAATTTTGATATTGATGCAAATGCTCTTGTAAGTGAATTATCACTTGAAAAGAAACAGCTCGTGGAAATAGCAAAAGCTATTGCTAAAAATCCGAAAATCATCATTTTTGATGAAGCCACAAGCGCCTTAGACACACAACAAGTTCAAAATTTATTTGTGCTAATCAGAAAACTTAAAGAACAAGGTAAAACCATTATTTTCATTTCTCACAGAATGGATGAACTTGAGCAAATAACTGATAGAGCCTCTGTTTTTAGGGATGCTCAATATATAACAACTTTTGACTGGGGTACAGTATCTAACGCGCAAATCATCGATTGGGTAGTTGGAGAAAAAACGACATATAAAGTTGACGCTGAAATAAAGAGTAAGAAAACACAAGAACAATTGGTAATAGAAAACTTATGTGTTGATAAAACTTTAGATAATATTAATTTGACAATTTACAAAGGAGAAATCCTTGGAATAGCAGGCCTTAAAGGACATGGTCAAAGTGAATTTTTATATGCACTTTTTGGGGCGCTTGCTGTTACACAAGGCGACATATCTCTTGATGGAAAATTGTTGAAAAAATTAAATCCTAAAAAGTGCATTAAAAATGGTATTGCACTTGTGCCTGAAGAAAGAAAAACAGAAGGTTTGATTCTTTCTCGATCGGTTAAGGAGAACATGGCACTAATGACTTTGGATATTCGTTCGCTATTTGGCTTCATTAAAGTAAAGCAAGAATTAGATGATGTAGCAAAAATAACTGAACTCATGCATATTAAAGCCGAAAACCCTGATGTTTCTTCCGGGAGTTTATCAGGTGGAAACCAGCAAAAAATTGTACTTGGAAAAGCAATTTTAACCGGCGCAAAAGTACTACTACTGGCAGACCCAACTAGGGGTATAGATATTGGTGCAAAAAGAGAAATATATAAAGTAATGCGTCAATTGGCTCAAGATGGAATTTCTGTGGTTTTTTACTCGACAGAGACGAGTGAGCTGGTCGATTTATGTGATAGAGTAGCTGTTTTTAAAGGCGGACAAATTGTCACCGTTCTAGAAAGCGAAAACTTAAGCGAGCACGCAATAATTGGACATGCACTTGGACTAAATAATTAACAATATTATTAAATCCATCAAATGTTTTCAATAAAACAAATCAATATAATTTTGCAAGTTGTGAAAGGATGAATAATAATGTCAAGTATGTCTACTAAGCTTGCGCGTAACAAAGAGGGAATAGCTGCTTATATCGTCTTCGCAATAGTTTTAATTCTTTTTGCGGTCAATCAAAACGATTTTGCATCACGTTATGGCGTGCAGTCACTTTTCAATCAAGTAATAACACTTGTTACTGTTTCGCTAGCACAAACTCTAGTTATTTTAACCGGAGGAATAGATCTTTCAATTGGCGCAATAGTAGGTTTATCTAATGCAGTGATGGCCACATTATTTTTACCGGTCACTAATGTATTCGGAGGCAATGTCTTACTGGGAAGTATTGCTGTTGCAATTATTTCCATCATCGCAGGCGCAATTGCCGGTGCGCTAAATGGCTTTTTTGTGGTACATATGCGCCTGCAACCCATTATTGTAACACTTGCAACATCTTCTGTGTTTTTAGGCATAGGTATGTATATTCGGCCAACACCCGGAGGCGATGTATCTATGGATTTTGCAAAATTTTTAACAGGCAGAGTATTTGTTTATTTACCTGTTTCTGCAATTGTAATCGCCATTTTACTTTTATTATGGATTTTAATCAGACGATCTAAATTAGGTCAATGTATATACGCTGTTGGGGGCAACGAATACTCTGCTTTTCTATCAGGTGTAAATGTAGACCGTACTAAACTAATAGTTTATATGTTAAGTGGTGTTTTTGCAGCTGTTGCGGGAGTGTTATTAACAGCTCAAACAGCCTCGGGAGATCCGCTTGGAACATCAACTTTTACTATCAATTCTATATCGGCTACTATAATGGGCGGCGTTGCTTTATCAGGCGGTAAAGGGTCTTACATAGGCACCATAGCAGGCAGTTTTATATTATCCCTCGTTTTAGGTTTGCTTATATTTTGGTCGATACCTTCTTTTTATCAAAATGCAGTTCAAGGTGGAATTTTGCTTTTAGTGTTAGTAAGTTTAGGAATATCAAAATTGAAAATCAGAAGGTGAAACAATGAATACGACAACTAAAAACAACAAGTTAAATAAACTTAAAGCAGTTAATATTTTACAAAACAAAGTTATTGTTGCTTATTTAATGATGATTGCGCTATATTTCATTTCTGTTGTGATTGCTCCTAATTTTCTATCAAGTCATCATATTTTACAAACTCTTATGTCTGCATCAATATTAGGAATAGTTGCAATCGGACAAAATTTAATAATTATATCAGGTGGCTGCGATTTATCTGTATCATACTCTGTGAATTTAGCCGCCGTTGTAATGACAAGCCTTTCCATGGACTCCTCAGGCATTATGCCACCAATAATAGTCATGTCCATCGGTCTTTTTCTTGGCTTAATTTCAGGTTTTTTTGTAGCTTATGTAAAAGTTCCGTCAATTATTACAACACTTGCAATGGGCAGTATATTACGAAGTGCAACTTACGTTTATACCGATGGAACTCCGGTTGGCTCGTCACCAGATTGGCTAAGCAGCTTTGTGAACGAACCTTTTATGGGGCTTCGTGGCTCGATTTATTTATGGATAGCATTAACTATTGCCGTAACATTACTTATATCTTGCACAAGCTTTGGAAGAAAACTCTATGCAGTAGGATCAAATCAGTTAGTTTCCAACTTATCAGGTATTAACACGAAAAATATTTTGCTTATTACATACGCGCTTGCAGGGTTATCATATGCACTTGCGGGTATTATAGCAGTAGGCTACAATGGGATGTCTTATTTAGGCATGGGTGAAACATATGAAATGTCTTCAATAGCAGCTGTTGTTATTGGCGGAACATCTATTCTTGGGGGATTAGGTAAATATTCAGGCACAGTAGCCGGAGTTATTTTAATTTACATTCTCAACAGTATACTAGCTGTTTTAGAAATGACTGATGCAGGAAAAAACATTATATATGGCTTAGTAATTTTATCAGTGCTTATAGCTTATGGAAGAGCCAGCTCAAATAAAGCATAATAATATTGTTTATCGCTTTAGCGGTAGAATGGAGGCACTTATGGAAAATCGTATTGTTCAGTTACAAAAAGTTATGCAAAAAAACAAGATAGACTTAACCATTACAAGATTACCTGAAAATGTTGTTTTGCTATGCGGTTATTATCCACGCGTAGGCATGTCATATGTCGTTGTGCCAAAAATGGGAAATCCGTGTGTAATATGCCCTACTGCAGAACTGGAAGATGCAAAATCAGGATATATACAAGATGTGAGACTTTACGGCACAGTGCGTTTACAAGACGGAGATGCATTTAAAAACTTTACCAATTTGCTGGTTGAATTCAAAAATGAAAATAACATACAAGAAAATCCTACAATAGGCATAGAGTTGGATTTTGAAACATTTGCGCCCAGTTTATGTTCCGGCGAATTAAGTATTCCAAACAAGAACACACAGCAAGCTATATTGAATGCATTTAACGGTGCCACTATTACGAATATTTTGCCTACCATAAGTGAATTGCGTAAAATCAAACTACCGGCGGAAATCGAAAAAATCAAACTTGCCACAGAAATAGGTTGTAAAGCGGTAGAATATTTCAAACTAATTGTTCAAAAAGAAAATATGCGTGAAATTGATATAGCTGCAGACGTTGAATCATACGTTGCAAAATTTGCCAGCGGATATAAAGGTGTACGCTTTGCACGCGCATGGGCACAAGTGTCTAGTGGGTTAAATACAGTAGATGCTTGGAATTCAGGAATAATCAGCACCAGCAAAAAGCTTGAAAACCAAGACCTGGTTATGCTTGAAATCGGGATTGTATGCGATGGATATTGGGCAGACTTAACTTGCACCGAGTGTGTGGGTGGATTTGAAGGCGAAAAACTTAAAATGTACGAAGCTGTTAAGCTTGCCCAAAAACAAGCCCTTGATGCAATTAAACCGGGGGTTTTAGCCAGCGACATTGATAAAATAGCGCGTGATACATTAAAAGAAAAAGGGTATGGTGAGTATTTTGTACATATTACAGGACACGGTGTAGGTTTTGTTTACCACGACGGTGCGCCGATGATAACGCCAACCTCTACGGATATACTTTCACCGGGAATGATACACTCAGTTGAGCCTGCGGTATATATACCCGGCATTGGTGGTGTACGCCTAGAAGTCAACTCGCTTGTTACTGAAAATGGTTATCAAATCTTAGGCATTTAATAATTATATTAAAATAAGGGGTGACAAAATCAATGATTTTTGAAGATAAAGTTAATGTCAATTTTTCTGATATGCTAGAAGGAATTGAAGTTCCTCTTATGTATAAAGCCAAGCAAAGTTTTAATAAAACCTGTGTGGAAGACGTTGTTGAAAAAACAAAAACCGAGATGGAAAAGTTTTTGACGAATAAAGACGTACAAAACAAAAAAATTGCAATAACGGCCGGCAGTAGAGGTATCGCAAATATACAGCTAATTCTCAAGCAGGTTATAGACAGCTTTAAAAGTAAAGGCGCAACGCCGTTTTTAGTTGCTGCTATGGGAAGTCATGGCGGAGCAACTCCACAAGGACAATTAGATATATTAAAAAAATTAAACATAACAGAAGACTATATGCAAGTGCCTATACGTTGTTCAATGGATACACAAAAAATAGGTCAGTTGGAAAATGGTGTAGATTTACACTATTCCAGCGATGCATTTAGTGCAGATGGTGTTTTTGTTGTAAACAAGATAAAACCTCATGCTGACTTTAAAGGCGACTATGAGAGTGGCATATCAAAAATGATTACCATAGGACTTGGTAAACATAAAGGTTGTGCAAGTATACACAAGCTGGGATTTGCCAGTTTTCCGACAGTTTTACCAAAAGCTGCTGAAATCATTTTAGAAAAAACAAATATTATTGGCGCCATGGGTTTAATAGAAAATTCTTACGATGAAATCATGCTGATTGAATCACTGGAAAAAAAAGATATTTTGAAGCGCGAAAAACAATTGCTTACTTTAGCAAAAGAAAATATCGCAAGAATTAAACTAAAAAATATTGACGTTTTAATAATAGATGAAATAGGAAAGCATATAAGCGGAGAAGGCATGGACCCAAATGTTACCGGAAGGCCGGGTTCTTACCTAAAAGAGGGATTCGACAACATCGATATTGGAATAATTTTTGTACGCGATATTGCGCATACATCTGCAGGTAATGGTGCAGGTATAGGAATGGCCGATATAACCACAATTTCATGTGCAAAAAAAATAGATTTAGGCGCAATGTATACAAACTCTATAACCGCTGGCATACTTGGCCCTGCAAGGCTACCTGTTATTTTAAACAACGACAAAGAAGCTATTCTTACTGCCATAAAAACAGCCGCACCTAACAACATAAAAAATCCTCGTGTAGTAAGAATAAAAAACACACTAATGCTTGAAGATATTGAAGTTAGCCAATCATTATTGGACGAATTATCATCAAGAGATGATGTATATATCGGAGAACAGATATGTTATGAATTCAATGAAAATGACGATTTAAAATCAATTTAAAGCAGTCAAACTTGTTGATAATATGTAATCTTATATAACAAATGCACTATTAGCTATTAATATCAGATATTATCATGGTATGTTTTAAGTAAATTTAAGTAAGCGAAGGTAATAAACAATGAATAAAAATTATGATATTAATGCATCAGAACGAGTGTACAATTATATCGTAAATAACATTAGTGACGAAACTTGGCGTACAGGTGATAAAATTTGGGCAGAAAATAAATTGAGTGAAGAATTGCAAGTTAGTAGAGCCAGCGTAAGGCAAGCTATAGAAAAATTATCCGCATTGTCAATTTTACACAAGGTTAGGGGATCCGGAACCTATGTGAAAAGAGTGGACACTTCTGTACTTCTTACGTCTGTAATGTCTATGCTTCACGTTAGCGATAATGATATGTTATCCATTTTAGAGTTTCGTAAATATTTTGAATATGGCAATGTACTTATGTTTGTTCAAAATAATAACTCCGAGCAAATTGAAAAATTGGAGCGCTCTTATCAAATCATGGAAAAAAACATAGATAGTGCAGACCTTTTTTCAAAAGCCGACTATGATTTTCATAATATAATTGCAGAAGGAACTAAAAATGATTTCGTTATACGAATAAGTTTGTTAATGCATGAAATATTGGCAACGCACCAAATTTATCTTTATCAAGTTGTTGGGCCTACCATAGGCATTGAATATCATAAACATATCTTAGATAACATTAAAAAAGGTGATGCAGAGCTCGCTGCCTTGTATATGCGGCGGCATATTGAAGAAACAATAAAACAAAATAAACGTCTATTAAAACAAAAGATGAGTAACTAGATATAGTATCTTCTGATTTCTTTCTATTGTTCACTTTGCTAAAATCATGAAATTCAGCATACTATGCTGGCAATTTATCTTTTGTGCTAATAATAAAAATTAATTAACCGGGGGAAGTTATGTCAAAATTTAAAGTCTATATTAGCGATTATGATTATCCAAACCTAGATATTGAAAAAAGTGTGCTTGAGCCAATTGGCGCACAAGTAATAGGTCTGCAATGTAAAACGGGTGAAAATCTAGCCGAGTTAGCTATGGATGCAGATGCAATAATACAACAATATGCAAAAATTCCAAGAGCTACAATTGAAAAGCTTAAGCAGTGTAAAATAATTGCAAGATATGGAATTGGCGTAGACATATTAGATGTAGAGGCTTGCTATGACAATAACATTATTGTTACTAACGTGCCTGACTACTGTTTAGATGAAGTTGCTGATCATGCAATATCACTTTCGTTTATGCTTATCAGAAGCTTGCCGTTTTACAATAGAAAAATAAGGCAAGGTAGCTATAAATGGCAAGATTGGAACGCACCAATAACAAGATATAGAGGCGCAACATATGGTCTTGTTGGGTTTGGTAGGATTGCTCAAAACTTAGCAAGAAAGTTACCAATGTTTGGGTTTAAGGTTGTTGCGTACGATCCTTATATCTCTCAAAGTATGATGAATTCTCACGGAGTTCAAAAAGTTGAGCTTTTACAATTAGCAGGTATGTCTGATATAATCAATGTTTTAACACCTCATACTAAAGACACCCATCATATTATCAACAAAGAATTTATTGATAATATGAAAGAAAATGCATACCTTGTAGGGGTGTCGCGCGGCAAATGTATTGATAATAAGGCAGTATACGATGCATTGATTAACAAAAAATTTGCCGGTATAGCGTTGGACGACCCGGAAGAAGAACCAATGAAATTAGACAACTGGACACCTGATATGAACCCGTTGTTTAAACTGGACAACTGCTTTTTCACACCTCATATAGCATATGTTAGCCAGGAAGCACTTGATGAGTGCAGATTTGTTGCAGCAACCAATGTTAAAGATGCTCTATTAGGTAAAAAACCAAGAGACATCGTAAAATTCACGAAAACAAATTAGTACTAGTCTCGTCAGAACACTTATTGCACAGTTTGAATAAAAAATCCCACTGACAAAAGTCAGTGGGATTTGCTCTGAGCAACCATGAAATTATAGAAAAACTTCGTATTAATGTGGTTTTACACCCAATAAGTACTAATGGAATGTGATTTATCGGCATTATGTTTAATTACTACATGAAAATTCGCTTCAAAAAAACAGGCATCGGATTAAATCCCAATGCCTGTTTTTTTAGTGTCATAACGCTAACATTTACTATGCAGATTACAATTTGTTAAATATATCTTTTATTTCATCTGCGCGAATTTTACTTTTTGTTCTATCAAAACTCAATATCCCATTAATTTCTTGTTCCACATCAGAAAGCTGCGTGTAAATGCAAGCGCACAATCCTTTGTCTTTTGCAGGCAGTATTTCGTTAGCATATAAATTCCTTACAGCGCTGACAAAATCCTCTCTTGTCTGTAAGTTCTTATAGCTAAATGCTCTTTTCACATGCTTTGCATCGCTTTCTTTGTATGCATAACCACCAAACTCACTTAAGATAACCGCCCTGTTTAATTTATCTTTTCTATGCCTATACTTTCTAAAATAAATATGTAGGCTTTTAAAATCTCCTATTCCCTGGTCATGCCATCCGCTTGCATGGTCTATCAGCCTTGTTGGGTCTTGTTTTTTTATCATGTCATATGCTATTTTCGCATCAAACTGTCCCCAGCCTTCGTTAAACGGCACCCACATTACAATGCACGGACAATTTTTAAGCATGTTTATCATGTCGGTCATTTCAATATAAAAGTCTTTGCGTGCATTTTCATCTTGCCTTGAAAACGCTTCATAGTTATCATCTTTTATCTTGATAGGTAAAAATGCCGGCGCTGTTATCACCGATAATTTATAGTCTCCGCCACCATTTATCATATCTTGCCACACCATCATGCCAAGCCTATCACAATGATAGTACCAGCGCATTGGTTCTATTTTAATATGTTTTCTAAGCGTGTTAAAGCCCAGCTCTTTCATTTTTACTATGTCATATATCAATGCCTCGTCGCTTGGCGCTGTATACAAGCCATCCTGCCAATAGCCTTGGTCCAGCACGCCATTACAAAAACATTCTTCGCCGTTTAAATATATGCGCTTAATCCCTTTTTCATCTTGCTTAATATCAAGTGTACGCATCGCAAAATATGTTTTGATATAGTCACTTTCCACTTTTACTTCGACATTATACAAATATGGATTATCCATATTCCACGCTATGAAATTTGGCATATCAATTTCTATTTTCTCGTTACATCTTGATATGATTTTTTGCTTTTCTATATTAATCTCACAAATCACATTTTCGTTGCAGTTCACGGTAATATATGCTTTCGCATTTTCAAAATCAGTTGTTATATCAACACTTTGTATGAATGTACTCGGCACGCTTTCCATCCATACAGTTTGC
Organism: uncultured Oscillospiraceae bacterium; assembly: GCA_964370165.1. Classification (GTDB taxonomy): domain Bacteria; phylum Bacillota; class Clostridia; order Oscillospirales; family Ruminococcaceae; genus JAAYCI01. The sequence continues at coordinate 3,822 of CAYJIG010000011.1, read as the reverse complement.
CATATTCCGCTTTGCGGAGTGTACCATATTCCACCGCTGTCAATCTTTTGTTTACCTCTTGTTTGCGGCGCTGTATCTTGAGGATCATACACTTTCACGGTCAAAACATTGGCTTCAGCTTTCAAATACTGCGTAATATCAAAACAAAAGCTTGTGTATCCGCCTTTATGCTCGCCAACTTTTTCGCCGTTTAGAAAAACGCATGCATGCCAGTCCACCGCTCCAAAATGCAGTAGAACCTTGCCTTTATTAAAGTTTTTTGGCAGTGTGAATTCTTTTTTGTACCATAAATATTCGCTGGGTTTTGGGTGTGTCACGTCGCCCGAAAGCTGGCACTCCGGTGAAAACGGCACAATAATTTGCTCGTTGTATTTTTCAGGCTGGTGGCCACTCGTGACGCAATAATCCCAAACTCCGTTTAAGTTTATATAGCTGTCACGCCAAAATTGCGGCCTGGGATATTCGCTCAAAACATTATTTACATCTACATCTATTCTATTTGCCATATTAAACTAAGCCTTTCCGGTTTCGTTAGTTTTCGCCATGATGTAAAGAGGAATAAACGCCAGTAAGGTGCACACTCCCGCCATCACAAAAATCAAATTTGTAGGTAAAAACCCACTGTTTCCGTCCACTACAATTGGTGTACCGAATGTCGAAATTATAAACTGGCCGATGTATGGACCTATCACCATTGGCAAAAGCACCCTAAAAACCATCCTGATGCCTTGAAAGCTACCAACCTCGTTATGCGGTGTCAAGTCTCTCAGCCATGCGCCACTTACTATTATTTTGGCAACTATTCCAAAAGCCATAATAAAAATACCTACGCATAAAAATAGCATGGTTTTCGCACTTGCCACAACAAAAAAGCCAACTGCTGATATTATTAAAGAAAAAATCATCGACTTGTTTTTTTCCACTTTATCTACAATCAAGCCAAAAACAACGCCGACCACGCCTGATAAAAGCGTCATCACACCAAGATAAAGCCCGATTTCGCTATAATTAAATCCAAGAGTTTGGGTGAAATATATTATTTGATACGGAAGGGATATTTGCTCTGCTGCTGTAAATGTAAGTATACAAATTAAAAGCCACTTAAGCTTTTTATCCTTTTTAAGCGCGCTAAAAGAAAATGCTTGTATCAGCTGTTTTTTATAGCTTAAATTATTTTTACGTGAAAGCGTCGCTACATCTTTCATGAAAAATGCACCTATAACACCACTGATACTAACTATCACACCAAGGCCTATAAAAAACACAGTATATCCAAACGTGTCTATAACAACACCTGAGGCAACAGTAGTTACAACAAGCGCAACCAGTGGAAAAACTTCTAATATACCGCTAACGGTTCCTCTGTTTGTACTATCTGTTATATCTGTTATCCATGCGTTAAAACACGCATCGTTTGCTGTGGAGCCAAAAAATGTCATCACGCAGTCTAAAACCAGCAAAATCACAACAGACACTACAGTCGACTGTGCAAGCGACGACAGCGGAAATGCAGCAGTGGACACTCCCCATAAAATGTAGCCAAACAAAATAATCGCCTTGCGTTTTCCAACCCTGTCGCTAAAAGTACCCATGAAAAATGTAGCCAGCGTTGCGGTTATGGCGCTTGCTGCCACCATGGCGCTTATGATGCTCGGGTCCGGTGAAATATTATCGTTGACAAATGTATTAAACCACGTGTTCTCTACCGCCCATGCTATTTGCCCCGAAAAAGCAAGTAACGCCATTGCCACCCAGTTACTTTTACCTATTTTTGTTTTATTAATCATTTAAATAATTCCTTTAACCAATATATATACATCTGTTTATATTAGATTTAGTGAAAAGTGAAAAGTTACTGTATCACTTCGTGATGAATTGAAAATTGCATTTTAAATTAAGGTTTCAAGCCGACTGCAAGTCCTTTAAAATGCCGCAATGCGACACCATCACTATTCACTTTTCACTATTCACTTTAATAATCATAGTAGAACAAAGATTATTTATATTATAACCGAATTTTAAACCTTTGCAATAAATATTGCATATAATCGCTATATTGCACTGCCTGCCATAGCCCTTATTTACTTCGAATCATTTTTGTCTTAGTAAAAAACTCGTCATCCACAAACGCAGTGAATGACGAGTTTTGATGTTTAAATATAAACTAAAAACCAAATTATGAGCGCTTATCTGAAAGGCCGATTACCTCATAAGTTTTCTCGTCTACCTTTACACCGTAGTCTGATAAAGCTTGCTCGACAGTAATATATTCGTTTTTAACATCCATTGCAACTTTCTCGGGCTCACGTTTTAGCGGATCACCATAACCACCACCTGTTGCGGTAACCATACGAATAACGCAATCTTTATCGCAGATTCTACGCGCCGAAACGTTGGTCGGTGGGTTAACTGTTCCATCCGGGTCAATGAATTGGAAGTAGTTATTAGAACCCTCTTTTCCGCCCGACATGCCCCACACAGGGATTTTATGCCGTCCGAATGCGCCTGTAAATGTTTGATTATCGTTCATTGAACGATAAGAACGAACACAGCCGCTGCCGCCTCTAAACTCACCTGCGCCTTTTCCGTCGGTGTTTAGGCTATACTCATCTATTCTGATTCCATAACGGCTTTCTGCAAGCTCTACCGGCACATTAAATGTTTCACCATCGGCAAGACAAAACTGGCCAACAGTGCCGTCACGTCCCACGCTTGCACCCCAGCCGCCAACAGTCGGCTCAATAATCAGATATTCTTTACCTGTATCTTGATGTACGCCCGCCATTAAAACAGTGCACACAGACAACAAATGGCCTGCGCCAAGATATTCCGGAAACACCGGTGCAACAGCTTTCCACACCAATTCTGCTGAATATAAAAGACTTTCATAATAGCAAGATGTTGGTGCAGGACGATGCGCATGGAATACACTACCCTCGTTACAAACTATTTTCAGCGGCTTAAATATACCATCATTAACAGCAACCCGTGGGTTGACAATAGACATGAATATTGCCTTTACACCTGCATATGCAGCCGTGCCACCTGCGTTGATTGCACCAAGAACCTGATCTGAGCTTCCTGTAAAGTCAGCTATAAATTCATCATCGGTAATGGTCACCTTTACCTGCACACGAACTTGGTTGCCGTGTCCGTCATCGTCGATGAATTCTTCCATTTCCCAGCTGCCTTTAGGCATTTCTTTAAGGCGATTTCTTGCCACTGCTTCGCCTTGTTCTATCAGCCTTGACATTGAACTTTTCACAGTTTCCACGCCATATTTGTCGCAAAGCTCGTTAAGGCGTTTATAGCCTGTTCTTAGCGATGCAATTTGTCCCCACATGTCACCTTCAGCAATTTGAGGATAACGCACATTAGACTGCATCATTTCCCAAACCTGTGGCACAAGCTCGCCTTTATCTACGATTTTAACGCCTGAAAAGCAAAGCCCCTCTTGATAAACATTGGTAGCATCTGTTGTAAAAGATCCGGGAGCCATGCCGCCTACATCTGTCCAGTGTGCTTTGTTTCCGGCAAATCCTATAAGTTCATCTTTGTAAAATATCGGCATGCACATTCCCACGTCCGAAATATGTGTGCCTCCGCCAAGATATGGATCATTGATAATAAAAACATCACCGGGATTAAAGTTTTCTACCCCAACTTTTTCTTTAACAGCGGTAATCATAGGCGAAATCATGCCTATAAAGCCTGTAACACCGTTGCCTTGTGTAAGCAAGTTTCCGTCTTTATCGGCGATGCCACTTGCATAGTCCAGTGTTTCATAAATAATCGGGCTCATTGAAGTTTGTGCAAAAGCAT
>CAYJIG010000010.1:0-45957 GCA_964370165.1 uncultured Oscillospiraceae bacterium | reverse complement strand
AAAGGCAACGCATCACATGCCCTGTGGCGATAGTTTCATTGCCGTCTACACGAAATAAAATTTTTTTCATCCACATTCACTTTCTTTAAGTGCAAACATAGCATTAATATCTATATTATAAAATCATTTCAAGCTTTCCAAAGCAATTTTTACAAATTCGGATATTTTCATCTGAAAATTATTATTTACTGCTTTTTGGATGGGTTCATAGTCTTGTTTTGTGTGATATGTTCCTTTTCCAAGCACACTTTTTTGCATATCTTTCCAATTTTCATAAAATGGGAAAATTTGTTTAAAAAGTTCTACTATTTCCTTATTCAACTTATTATAAGAAGATTGCAAAGTATCGCTTTCATCAAATAAAACCAATTTTTGTGCAATCAAATTTCCAGCGTCCAATTTTTTCGCCATATAATGAATAGAAACACCTTTTGGAGTATTTTCTATAAAGCTCCATTGATTTGGGTTGGCACCCCTGTTGTAGGGTAAATACGATATATGCAAGTTAATTGCATTATAATTAATCGCTTTTAGCACATCTTCACTCACGATATACGAATATGTATAAGATATCAATAAATCATACTGTCCATATATCACTTCTTTAGCTGTTATTATGTTACAGTTTGTTTCTACAACACAGTTTTTTTCACGAAGCCACTGGGCAAGCCCGAGTGCTGTAGGATTATTGTAAAGATATAAAATCTTCATTTTTCACTCCAAATCATCATCCACTAAGGCTGTCCCACACAAAATATCATTTTGGGTTTTTGCTTTTAATAAATGATTTTTATATTTTGGCTTTAGACCAAACCCTGGGCGAATAACTCTAATATTTTCCTCTGTAAACTGTTCGCCTTTTTTAATGTCTTTAACTGCATAAATACTACGCCTGAAAACTGTGGACTTTTTTTCTTCCTCTGTTAAGTCATAGCTTACAGCGCCGATAGCCTTAACAGTATTCTTAACATCTTTAACCATTTGTGCAAACTCGTCTATCTCCATGGAAAAGTCACTGTCAGGATTTTTTATTTCTCTTGAAATGCAAACATGCTTTTCAATCACTTTTGCGCCCAGGCTTGTGGCAACTACCGGTGCAAGACTGCCCATGCTGTGATCTGAAAAGCCTATTACGCAATCTTTAAATCGCTCCTTCATATCTGCTATATTTGCAAGTTTCATGTCTTCAAGCTTGGCAGGATATTCGCTGCAACATTTCAAAAGCACAATCTGCTTATTTCCCACCTTATGACATGCATCAACAGCATCTTGCACTTCTTCGACGCTACCCATACCACACGAAATCAGCATGGGTTTACCCTTGCTTGCGGTATATTCTATAAGCGGTATATCAACAAGCTCAAACGAAGCTATTTTGTAAAACTCAACGCCCAAGTCTTCCAAAAAATCAACGGCAGTTTTGTCAAATGGAGTTGATAAAAAATCAACCCCGCACTTTTCGCACTCTTCTTTTATGGGCGCATGCCACTCCCACGGAGTATGCGCATCGTTATATAAGTCATAAAGTTTGTAGCCGTCCCAAAGCCCGCCTTTTATTAGAAAATCGTCTTTTTCGCAGTCAATGGTCATGGTATCGGCCGTATACGTTTGTATTTTCACACAATCGACCCCGGCTTTTGCGGCAAGCCGCACAATCTCCAGTGCATTTTCCAATTTTCCGGCATGGTTTGCACTCATCTCGGCAATAATATAAACTTTATTTTGTGATAAACCGCAAAAATCAAAGTTCATGCAACACATCCTCTTCTTTCATCAAAGCAAATTTCAGCTCTGCCAGTTTCCAATCTGTCAAAGTATCTATATCTTGCACTTGCAACGAGCTCACAATAAAAGGAGCTGTATGCTTGGTCACCAATGTTTTTTCGCCGATTAAGGCATCGGTTTCAACAAAATAAAATTGACCACAATCATGATAAACAGGTGATAAATCTTGGCTACGTTTTTTTGCGTTTTTTTCATCTATGTAGCGCACCAATCCATTCTCCACTAAAAAAGCACGTTGCACAGGAAAAGAATATTCAGTCACAGAAATAACAGAAGTAACAGTTTCTTGCTGTAAAAGTGCATTTGCATCTTGTAGTTTTTTTTCGGTTATGAACGGCGCTGTTGGATATAAACAGCAAACTGCTTCAAATTCTCGGCCTCTGCTTTTATATTCTTTCAATACCTCCAGCAATACATCTGCCGTTGTCGCAAAATCATCAGAATTTTTTTCACTTCGCATAAACGGCACCGCAGCTCCACATTTGCGTGCAACATCGGCTATCTCGACACTGTCTGTCGATACCATAACTTCTTCAAAAACGCCACTTTTCAGTGCCGCTTCAATAGAATATTCCAAAATAGGCTTGCCGCAAAAGTCTTTGATATTTTTGTTCAAAATCCTTTTCGAGCCACCTCTTGCAGTGATTATGGCAATGTTTTTCATGAAGGTTATTCATCCTTATAATAGTTAATGACTTTTTTCACAGCGGAAATCACATCGTCTGTGTCTTGCTCAGTTAGTGAAGGGTATAATGGCAAACTAAGCACACGCTCGTAATAATGCTCAGCATTAGGACAAATCCCTTTTTTATAGCCCAGTTCTTCATAATATGGCATATAATATACCGGAATATAGTGCACTTGCGGCTGAATATTTTCAGCCGATAACGCGTTGAAAAATTCAAGTCGTGTGCAAGCAAGCTTTTCCAAGTGCAGGTTTAAAATATACAAATGCTTGCAAGAGTCTGTTCCTTTTATCTCCTCTTGAATAAACAGTTCTGGTATTATGGAAAAAGCTTTATTATATTTTTCAACGATGGCAGTACGTTTTTCTTTAAATTCATCAAGACGTTTTAGCTGACTTGATAACAGTGCCGCCTGAAAATCAGTCAGCCTATAATTATATCCAAGTTCTATTTGTTCGTAATACCAAGGCCCCTCATTTTTATTCTTCATGAACTTTGACATTTTTGTTATGCCATGAGTCCTAAAAAGAGCCAACTTTTCAAAAAAGTTACTATTATTAGTCAAAACCGCACCACCCTCACCGCCGGTGATGGTTTTCACTGGATGAAAAGAAAATGTGGTCATATCTGCATGATTGCCTATTTTAACACCATTGTAAGCTGACCCAATGGAATGAGCAGCATCTTGAATAAATATAAGTCCATGTTTGTCACAAATATCACGAATTTTTTGTATCTCTACCGGCTGACCCGTAAAGTCCACTGCAATAATAGCTTTCGTCTTAGGTGTGACATATTTTTCGATGCTCTCGGGGTCAATATTATATGTTTTAGGGTTTATATCGGCAAAAACGGGAGTTGCACCGCAATAAAGAACACAGTTAGCGCTGGCCGCAAATGTGATGGGTGTGGTGATAACTTCATCCCCCTGCGTGATTCCGGCCGCAAGACACGCAATATGCAAAGCAGCCGTACCATTTGACGCACAAACTGCATACTTTGCACCTGTATAGTCACACAAATCCTGTTCGAACTGATCCACAAAAGGACCCTGTGTAATGAACGGACCCCGCAACACATCCGAAACAGCTTGAATATCTTCTTCACTGATAGTTTGTTTTCCATAAAAAATTTTATCATTCCGCACGGGAAAGCCGCCAAAAACAGCTAATTTATCTTTCACAAACATACCTCTTTCATTCATTTTTCAAAAAACCCATTAAAGGATCTAGTTTTAATCATTTTCATTATGTTATGTCTATAGTAAAAAATCAAACAAATAACGACGCACATGATTATTATATATCTAATAACATAAAAAGTATATAATAAACTCAAAACAGCACTGATTACAGTAAATACACCTATACACTTAACAAAGAACTTACCATCATACCAATGCACCGCGCCTAGTCTCTTTACATATAAATAGTGAAACACAAATAGCAACAAATATCCTGCAAGGGTGGTGTATGCCGCTGCTATATAACCAAACATTGGAATAAAAATAAAGTTCAAAACCACATTAACCACTGCTGCAAGCGTTGTGGAAAACGCTACTGCTTTTTGCTTTTTATGATATAGTTCAATATTCACATAAAGAGAATATACAAAGAGAAAAACAAACCCTATCATTACCGGTGGAATGACATAGATGGCCTCCATATATTTTTCTCCACCGACAATAAATATTATTTCTGGAGAGACTGACAAAAATAAAAACGTGATAAAAAGAAAAAACAAAAAGTATGGTTTTGATTTTACTTTCAGCTCGTTATATTCCTCGTTTTTCATCTTTTCGTACGACCAAGGGGACCATGCCTGATTCATACTTGTCCAAAGCAAAGATATTACGCTGGCAGCAGAATATGCAACGCTATACAAAGCTGTATATTCAGGTCCGTTTATATTTGTGATCATAACTCTGTCAGAAGAATTTAAAATTATTCCGGCAAAGCTGTGCCAGAGCAGCGGTATGGAAATCGCCAGCGCATATTTCCAATATTTGATTTTTACTTTTTTGCCTTTTGCAAATAAAAAAACATATAATACAACATAAAGTGCTATATTAGGCAGGTAAAACCCATATATTCTACTCATGAATTTATCGTCAAAAACAAGCACACAAATTATTGCACTTGCCGAGGCGACCACACTGCTGAGTATTGATAAAGCCACAACCGGCTTATATTGGTAAGATATTCTGCACTTTCGCATAAACATCTGAAGTGCTGGCTGGAAAATTAAATACACACAGATAACATTTAAAATTTCACCGTTTATTGTTGTAAATTCTTCAAAAAACGGCTTGTTGAAAAATATTATTGTGCTTACACCGAGCGAAATCAAAGAGCCTAAAAAAAGATTAGAAGAGATAAACTCGTCGATATTTTCTTTGAAATCAAGATATGCCAAAGTGACCGAGGAAGCAAGATCCAGCGTTGCAATAGGTACAAGCAGTGACAACCATGACGCCACATTTGCAACAAGGCCTATATCTTCGGGAGTCATTATTCTTGTAAAAATAGGCATTGTGATAATGCCTATAGATTTTATCAAGAAATTTGATAGGGTATACCAAATCCCTATTTTCACCTGAGTCGTTTTTGCCAATATCATTCCTCTTTCATAATAATATCTATGTTTTCAAGAATATTATTAAGTGCGTTATCTTTCCAAAAATTACCGACTTTGATATTTGATGTATTACTTTTGCTAATATCAATATCTTCTGGGCATTCTACATATTTTGCATAGCCCTCATCTACTAGGGACTGCATTCTTTCACTGCCGCCAGCTTTCACCAAAAATGTCTTAAGCCCAAAAGCAAGCCCTTCATATATCCCGGTAGAGCTTGCTCCAATTTGAATATCCGATTCCAAAAAGCAGTCATACAAACTTTTTTCATCATGTCTTATTATTTTTATTTTATCAGAACACTCATTTAGTTTCCCAAAAGATTCTTCATTATTCAAATTATCTGCCGGGTGTAGTTTATAGCTAATTAAAAATTCTCCATCATAAGTTTTCTTTAGATGATCGTATAATCCAACAGCAAACTCGCTTAGTGTTTTTGCTGCTGTCCACTGAGAAATGACAAGTATATTCTTTTTATTGCTATTTTCATCTGTTTTCACATTTGACATCTTACTTTTTTCAACGATTTTTTCAAGATGCGGAAAGCCTGTCGCAATAACTTTTTCATCGGCAATAGGAAACCTTGTAGTATTATTCCAAAAGTCCGAATATGTGAATATGTAGTCAGGAAAAGTATGTAAATTTTGCTTTTTAGAAAAATTGTAAGCAAGGTGCCCGTCCCCCATTATGCCGTGCTGTAGCTCTATGGTGGGAATCTGCATATCCTTTGCAATCTCGTTAATAATCATGTTATCTATATAATAGCCGTCAACCTCCACTATAACTTTTGGCTTAATGGTTTTAAACGCCTTTTTAAAATACCTTCTTCCAAATTTCCGTCTAATATAACAATTAGTGATACGCTCTTTGAGCATTTCATACGTAATATCGCATGAATACTTATCATTTATCTCATTTATGGCATTTTTAAGCTTTTCTGATGGCGTGAAAAATATTGGTTTTTTAACTATCCTTTTATAAAGCGATATATATACATCAAGGTCTAAGACACTATATACATTGTCTATTCCATATTCATCCTTGCCAAAGTGAGCAGGTTTTTGTTCTATTACTAAAAATGAATTTTTCAGTGATTTTGTGATTTGCTCAACATATATATCAGAATATATATCTTTTTTTATAGTATGATTTATTAAACAAGTAAAAACAACATCTTTTTTTTCTTTGCATCTATGTAAGGAGTCTACTACTATTTTCTTTAGACGCGATATGACTTTGCGTTTTTTATTTGAGTTCACCTGAACGTCAATATATCCCACTTGGCGTTCAATCTCTCTATATATTCCAAATCTAATGTAGTGCCAAAAATAAAAATCATCGATTTTTTCGCTAAATAAATCGTATTTTTCTTCAATTTTTAAAAAATCATTAATCATATTATCTTTCCTATTTTTGAACCTGTTTTTTATACTAATTTATTAGCACTCAAATAATCAATAATCAGTTCTCTGTACTTTTCGTTTTGATATTCTCTTGAATATATTCCGGGTTTTATATCATCATCTAAAACCCTGACACTATTATCTAGGATGTTTTTAACGCTTTGTTTCATATCCTGCTCATTTTGGCAAACATACGCATTTTCAAACTTCTTTAACAATCTATCAAAATCGCCGTTTTTCGGTGCCATTGCAACTATTGGTTTATTCACAAATATATAATCAAAAATTTTTGTACCAAGTCCTCTTTTGTAGCTTATTACGGCGGCGCATATGTCACTATCTGCCAGTATTCTCATGCCTTCATTATATGATTTTCTGCCTGTGCAAACATAATTTTGCTTTGGGAAATTTATCTGGTTTAATATGCTTTGCGTAGAGTTTTCTGTTTCACTTATATGCTTTACAGACAATTTGTAACCATCGTCAATCAGGCTTTTAACCGCTGTCAAAAATAAAGTTCCTAAACTATAAGAATAATATGATAGTTTACCAAAAACACAAATTTCGATGTTGTCAGTTTGGCCTTTACTTGCAATGTTTATATCTTTAACGGCGTTTTCATCGTATCCGTTATAAATTATATGCCCGTTTTGCAGGCTATACTTTTCTTTCATAACATCAAGGCATAATGGTGTTACTGTGACAAAAATATCCGCTTTTTGCACTGCACTTTTTTCAAACTTTTTATATCTGATTTTGAAAAGTTTATGCCTTAGATTATTCAATATCCCGCTGACTTCTCTGTCATCATATATCCACAAGTCTCTGTAATCTAACGCGAATGGCACACTATATTTTTGGCTTATTTTTTCCACTGCCGTCATGGTGTAAAACGGACCACATGAGCAAAGAATAATATCAAAAGTGTTTTGCGAAAGCAATTCATCAAGAGCTGTATAAAAAACATCAACACTTTCTAGATATTTTGCTTTACCGTTAAAATCCACCTTTACATATTTAATACCGTCTACTGTTTGAGTGCCGCACATTTCTTTTTGATAGTTATTATCACTTAGTTTCATCACTGTAACATCGTCATTTTGCTCTACTAAATATTTTGCAAAACTGCTCATTCTCAGCGCGCCAACACCCAAATATGGCAAAAAATACGGACTGACAATTAAGATTTTCATACTTTCACTGTCTTCCCAAAAGTTTCTTTATGCGAGTTCTTCTCTGCTCAAAATTCGAAACTTTATACTCACTGTGTTTATGCGGCTTTTGCATCATTATTTTGTCAAATTCTTCTTTGCTTATTTTGAAATTGTCTATTATTTTACAAATATACTTTTGCAGCAGCTCTTCATCGATGATGTCTTTTTTCAGCAATTCCAAAGCCTCTTGTCTTGTAATTTGGCCTGATATAACCATGCTAGATAGGTGTGATTTTCTTTTATCTACATTAAACTTTTTCGGAAGCCAGTGTAGCTGGAGAAAAGCGGTAAACTCATTTTCCAAATGCTTTGAGCCATAATATTCAAACCCGCAAAACTCATTAAGTTCCTTAAGTGCTTTTTCTCGTGTGTAATCGACAAAGTTTAAAGGAGCGATTGTTTTGATTTTCATAAATTTATGAATATATGCGCGCCTAAACTCCGAAATAAATTTCAGTTTATTTATAGGCTTTGTTCCAAACTTTTTGTGAATATCTTTCAAATTTGTTGTATCGTAGGCATTATGAGTGTTGCCTGCTTGTAAAATACTTTCAAGTGCAAAATTCCCGCCACTTAAAAATGTATTTATGTTTAGTTCCTGCATTCTCTTATACAAATAAGAAAAAATCAAGTTATCCTGTGGCACTGCCAAATTTGGCACACCTGCACGCATGTATGCCAAAGACAAGGCGTTGAACTGCTCAGCATCAGGAGTTATAACTTCATAATCAAATTGTGTTTTATCAATAAGCCTTTTTATATTCTTTGCCGAAACTTCGGTATCATAGCCATCATCAATATGAATACATAAAATCCGCAGGTTCCACTTGTATCCTAAATATAATAAATATGAGCTATCCAGTCCACCGGAAACGCCCATAATGCAATCATACTTTTTATCTTTATTTTGTTGCTTTAGCTGCATAATTAAATTGCCGGTCTTCTTTTTGCCTTCTTCGTTTGGAAACCAAATGTTTTTGGCGGCATTTAGCGCGGTAGTGCAATAATTACACTCGCCAATTTCATTAAACGATATAAATTCATCTGCGCTGTTATCCATAATACATCTTGTGCAAACTTGGACTTCTCTTTTAGTATTCATTGCAACTCCTCATTAAACCAATAAATTACTGTAGGTTTTAATAATTTCACCTACTATTTTCTCTTCTTTATATTTTTCGATTATATCTTGCGACATCTTTTCTTTATCATATTCGTCATAATTATTATAAATATTTACCATCACACTATAAACATTATCAACTGTATTTTCGCTAACGGCAATTCCGTTTTCATCGTTTACAATACCATTTTTCTGTGCATGCACTCCACTTATTACAGGCAAGCCTGCTGCGATAGCCTCTATATATGCAACACCAAATGTCTCATATTCACTTGGTAAAACAAAGCAGTGACACTGTTTATATATTTCAATCAACTTCTTGTTCTCTATTTTGCCTTTGAACTCAACATTGTCGGAAACATATAACTGCTTTGCAAGGTTTATAAGCTCGCTCTGTTTATCACCGGTTCCGATTATAACCAGTTTTGAATTTGGATGTATTTTATTGAATTTCGCAAACGCACTAATGGTTAAATCGTGTCTCTTAAGCCTCAACAAATTACCTGTTGATACAAAAGTGTACTCATCAGGTTTTAAAGTGTTTTCGTAGTAAAAATCATTCGAAACAATATTGTTTATCACTTCAATATTGCCACTATAAAACTCTTTTATCGATGCTTTCAAGCCATTACTTACACATATTACTTTATCGCTGTTGCTATAAACAAATTCAGCATCTTTTTTGATTTTCTCATTGATATTAATGTTTAATGTTGTGCTTGAATGTTCGGTTGTTATTAGCGGAATGTCATGTTTTTTAGCAATATCAATTACTGCGTAAGCATTATAATAAAAATGAGCGTGGATTATATCCGGTAAACCCTGCTCTTTTACTATGCGCTTAAACACTTTGGCCGCCAATGTTTTACTGATATATTTTAATATTTCGCCAAGCGGACCACAGGGAAATGAGCCCACATAAACAGGTATTTCATCTATAACATATTTGTCAACACCAAATTTTCGCTTGCGCCTGATGGAACGTGTGTCTAGCGAAAGCACTGTGACATTTATGCCTCTTTTTTTCAGTGCTAAAGCCCCATGATGTACAAACTGGCTTGCCGTGTTGGTTATACCGTCGGTATAAATACCACATACTATTAATACATTCATAGTTTGTTTTAGTCTAAACCCTTCTTTAAAATCAGTGCTTTTAATATTTTAAAACAAAATTTCCATGGCCTTTTTTATTGAATTTAGATATATACATAACAAATACTATTTCAGCTATTAGGCTTGACGCTATTCTACCTAGGCTTATCAGTGTGTACTTCACCTGAGAGTTCCTTATATAATGTCAATAACTTTTTTTCCTGTGTTGCCCAATTATACTCTTCTTCTACAGCCCGTCTTCCGTTTTGGCCCATTTGCTTTGCTATCTCGGGATTTTCCAAAAGATAGTTTATTGCATTTGCAATCTCTTGTATGTTTTCAGGCTCGACAAGTATTGCAAAATTATATTGTTCATTTACTTTTCTTGAAAATGCATAATCGGATATAATTACAGGTAATCCCATTGCCATATATTCATAAACTTTAGTTGCGAAATTGTCATATTTATTATATTGTCCGGAATTCAGCAATGTCGCCATACCTATCGAAGATGAAGCTAGCACTTCTATAACTTGATCGCGATTGCAACGTCCTCTAAAATCAACAACACCAAATTTATTAGTTTGAGTAAGTTCTGCTTGTAATTCTTTTGAATCAAATGTTCCAGCTAGTATCAACTTATCCGCCTTTGATATCTCACAAGCTTCAACTACATGTTTTGCACCTCGATTGTAACTTAATGCACCAACATAACACACCGTGTTGCCGGATTTTTCAGAATAATCAAATTCATTTCCGCAAAGTTCATTGGCCATGGGTTCGTTACCTATCAAAAAAACTCTTTTACATTTGTTTTCAAAAATATTTATGCCATTCTCTAAGCAAGGAAATATTAGTCCATCAATTTTTTTGAAGATTTTTTGAGAATAAAATACATAACTTTCAGAAATAGCCTTCCTGAAAACTAGCGGTAAATATTTTTTTTGTTGAATTTGCAATGCATAGTTTTCATGGCTATCGAATATGACTTTTTTGTTTTTTTTCTTGAGTCTTGTCGCATAGGGCAAAAGTTCCGGGTCGTGCAACTGATAAATATCGCAATCCAGCTCTAAAGCTTTTTTATAAACACGGTTTGTCATTTGTGTCATTCGCTTTAAACGCCCGCCGCCAATCTCTCCCACACCAACAACCTTAACGCCATTTTCTTCGTAGCTTTCACCACTTGCTACCAGATAAACATCATATCCTGCTTTGGCAAGGCTGGTGCATTGTTTTTTTAATATTCGTACATCTTGGCTTTTGTGTGCAGATGTCAAATGACAAACTTTATACATCCATATACCTCTTTAAAATATCGCATATTTTTTTTGCGCAATTTCCGTCACCAAATGGTTTGTAATTTTCATCGAAAACAGCTTCTTTGCTTAATTTTTCAAGGATAACGTCTTTATTGGCATCAGAGATTTGATTGCAATTAGAAACCATTGTCTCCGGCCATGCTATCACATTAAACAAAGACACGTGCTGTTTTTTTGCAAAAAATGCTTCGCGTTGAACGCCGCCAGAATCGCTTACAACTTTTAACGCTTTATTTATAAGCGAAATTGATGTTAAATACCCTACAGGTTTAATCAAAAGAATGTTTGAAAAGTCATTTTCATCACAAAGGTTTTTGACAATACGTTGGCTGCGTGGGTGAACAGGGTAAACTGTTTTGTGCCCCAGCGAATTCATTGCACTTAAAATTTCATATAGGTTTTTATCATCACCTGTGTTTTCTTGCCTATGGCAAGTTAAATAATAAAACTTGTCGGGGAGTGTAATATTATTATCATTAAAGTCTTTAATATCATTTAATTCACTGCCATCGTTAGCCGATGAATAGTATAAAAAAGCATCATACATTGGGTCGCCCACCAAATATGCTTTGCTTGCTTTCCCCTCTTTTTGCAAGAAATCCATGGCTGATTCAACACACGCAAATAAAATTTCCGATACGCTGTCAGTTATAATCCTATTTGCTTCCTCAGGATTATTCAAGTCACCTGTGCGGTTGCCTGCCTCGATATGCGCAATTGGTATTTGCAGTTTCACGCCTGCGATTGCAGCAGCCATTGTAGAGTTTGTATCGCCAAACAGTAGCAACAAATCAGGCTTTTCATCGACTAAAACCTTTTCAAGCTCAATTATCATCTCGCCGGTCATTTTGCCGTGTGTTCCGCCGCTGATGCCTAAATTGTAATCAGGTTTTGGTATATCGAGCTCATCAAAAAAAACGTCAGACATGTTATAGTCATAGTGCTGACCGGTGTGAATTATTATTTCGTCAAAGTGTTTTCTTACTTCTCTTGAAATTACAGCCAACTTAATAAATTGCGGCCTGGCACCAACAACAGAACATATCTTTTTCATCTCACGCTCCAGATAAATTGACTTTTTGAAACTTTTACCATATTTATATTCGTATCAAATTTGTTGCCATAAATAAATTTTGGAAACAGTCGCTTTTATAATTGGTGGTTAATTATATCAATAAATTTATCTGACAGTACCTCAATATCAAATTCTTCTGCGGTTTGTCTTGCATTTTGGCACATCTTAGCGTATTCATCTTCGCTTAGCTTGGCCATTTGCTCAAATGCATTTGCGATGCTTTGCGGGGTTTGCTCTTTCACGCAAGCGCCTGCATTGTTATCTGTAATGAAATTATATCTGAAATCAAATGTTGATAATATAGGTTTTGCAGAAGCTAAATAATCAAAAGTTTTATTATTGCTTATTCCTAAATTCAAAACAGGTGAAGTTTTGCAGTGTAAAATATTCGCATGTGCTTTAGACAAAATATGTGGCAACTTTTTTTTGTCTACCCTACCTTTGAAGATTACATTTTTGATATTTTCATCAATCAACCGTTGTTTTAACATCGAGAGCTCGTTGCCGTCGCCCCAAATCAAAATCTTCACTTTGGGGTTATTAATATATTTTGCGGCATCAAGCAAAATTCCAACATTGTGTACTTTCCTTATAGAACCCGCATAAATGAAATTTATATTTTCCTGGTTGTTCAAGTCATCATCTGTAGTAATATAGGTTTCTTTATTATAATCAAATTCTTTTAAATCAACCCCATTATTTACGTTAAAAACCTTTGATAAATTCAGATCTTTATCCCATTTTTGTTCTTTAATATAATCAATTCCACCGGGCATTGTAAAAATCAAGGCATCAGCCTTTTTATAAAGCCATTTTTCGCCGGCATAAAGTAATTTTATCAGCGGATTGCTTTTTGAAAAGCGTGTAGAATACGCCACAACACTTTCCGGCCATAAATCTCTCACTTCAATAATGCATGGTATTTTTAATTTTTTTGCAACTTGTATGCCTGCAACAAGTGATAACGGATGCGGACTACTTGCCAAAATTATATCGGGTTTTCCGTTTTTCTTTGCATATTTTTTTGCCACCGAAATTACATTGAACATATATGAAAACATGCTTAAAACACGCTTTATGCCATTACTAGCATAATCGATTATGCGCACATATATAAAGTCAACACCATCTTCTTTTTTTTCGACATACTTACTGCTTGGTGTGTCTATATTTTCCGATGTGTAATGGTTATATGCTGAAGTAAAAATTTTGGTCTCAAAGCCCTTTTTGTTGAATTGCTTACAAAAATCATACGGACGCGTTAATGCACCTCCGCTGGGCGTGCTTGCTGCGGTATGAAAATACCAAAGTTTAGCCATTACAATCACTCACAGTAAAACTGTTCTCACTTTACTTATATTTTATTGCACGCAGTGCATATTAAAAGCCTGCGATGAAACTATTTATATACCATTGATAACTTAGGAAGATATTGGCAGTTTTCCCACAACCTACGTAGGAATTTCACTACTATACCATGGTACAATTATAACGATTTGTCATATCTTTGTCAAAATCACTGCTGTTCAGATGCTAAAGCATCTTGCTTTCGTTATTTCTCTTTTTGCCTTTCAACAATGCCTAAGCAAATACCAAGTAACACCGGGACACATACAATAGCCGGATACGCATATCTGAAAGAACCATTTACCGGAGAAAGCAAGCAAGTAAGCCATATTCCAAACGGTAAGCCCATAATTACCAAGTTTTGATATCTCTTTTGATATACTGACCACAAGCAGCAAAAAAGTAATACCCAAAAATAAAATCCGGCAGTGAATAACATTGAAAATCCGGGTATGTTGTGTTCTGTTCCGATTTTTTGCTCCACAATTTCCAGCACTGGACGCATTGGTTCCGAGTATTGCCCCGCCATTTCTTCCAGTCCCTCAAAATCTACTTCAAACTCTCGTATATAAGCAGTATACGGAGTTAGTGAAAATACCCCCTGTGTGGCATCCGTATAATAATATGCATAAGTGTGTTCTAAAAATGCTCGCACATACAAATTAGGATGTTGCAACCCTAACCTAAGCCACAAATCGCCGTATATTAGCTGGTCTTCTGCAAATGTTGAGTCGTCAAAATATTGCTTGATGCTGTCAGACACCATAGGGTCATACAAATTGCCCAGCTCATCATATGGCAATACCGAGTCTATCAACGCCTGATCTTCTGCAGATATTGTGTCCGGTGCTGTTTTCACCACCAGTGCCACTTGTAGCATCGGTACGCTTAAAGCCTCGCCGACACTACCTTTTTTAATATCCAATGCCGTATATACCGGCCCTTGGATTATTCCATGTAGTATGACACCAAGTAGTAACACCGCAGACAGCTGTAGGCGAATTCCTTTTTGAGACAGCAATAAGAAAATACACGCTATTACAAATACATATATACCGTTATTTTTGCTAAGTATCATTCCTGCGCTGGCCAAAACCATCACCGATATTTGTTTGAAACTTTTGAAAAACGCAGATTTTGTTTTTACTATTTCGTATACACACAATAAAAACAGCAAAGAAAATCCCGCAAGCGGCACATCTTTCCATAGCGTGACTGAATACCAAGCTACTGCGGGACACAAAGCATAAAACACTAAAGCGGCAACTTGAAAAGGTTTGGCTATCGATATCTTTTTCATATATGAAACGCTCAAGGCAAAAACTCCCGCCATGAACACCACTTGCAAAAACGTTGCTATTGCTACGCCCTGGGCGAAATTGCCAAACAGAGCCTTACCTATTTGCATACAAGCTGCCCACATGTAAGTGTACAAAGGCGGTTGATGAGAATTTATCTGCCATACGCCAAGTCCCATGCCCATTTGAAACGCAGTATCCACACTGGTAATTCCCGGCCAAAACAATATGAAATATGGCAAGTGACACAGTACCAGCAAACCCCACAAATACAAGGTGGACTTTCTGCTACCGGATAAAAATATTTCATCAAATCGAGAAAGGCGCTTGCCCGGATTTATGGGTACTAAAAACAAACCACTTTGCCATTTATCAAGTAGCCATAATAAGGTTGCTACTGCCGCTGTGTAAAGTAGCACATATCCCGGCCATAAAAGCATCATGTCGCCAAAACTGCCGCCCATATGCAACACCTGGCCCACCGCTTGGCAAGAAGCAAATATGCCACCGCCTATCAAAGAAAACATGCGACGTCGCCCTGAAAGTGTGGGAATCACCTTGCAGTACCACACAGACATGCCTATCCACAGCAACAGGTAAAAGTGTCCCGATGCACGAAATGCCATTTCCCAACGAAAAGAAGTGATGGACAAAATACTGATAAATGCCGATATTATAGCAAAAACACATGCCATGACATTGTTTTTAGGAACTGCTTTCATTAAATACCTCCAAGACGTGCTTTAAAAACATAAACCGGCCAACCATCTGCTGATAATACACCTTTATTATTTTATGTTTTATTGTATCATTTTTAAGATTTAGTATCAACAAAACTCGCCACATAGTACCAGTCGCAGCGTATACCATCATGTGCGGTCATATGCCTTTAATTAGGGTAGCTGTGTCATCAATATGCATGCCATGTTTCGTTTTTTTACTATTTTATTAATATTGTTTACTATATTTATAATTTTGTTTAAAAGAAGAAACCGCTGAAAATCAGGCGTTCAAGTAATTTGTAGTAAAACCCGGCCGTTATACGCAAAAATAAAAGCGATGATATGAGTTTTCATGTCATCGCTTTTTCATGTTTTATTTAAGCCGTAAAATCACGATCATTGAGTCATTTTCTTCAAACTCTTTATAGTAAATAACATCTTCTATCTTCACCTCGGTTGGCAAAAGATTTTCTATGGTGGCTTTATCATAATAAACAAATCGAAGTTGTCCGTCCATTTCAAATTCTTCTCTGTATTTACCATGCCACAAGGTGAAAAATAATATGCCATTTTCATTTAAGTGCTTGATTTGATTTTTAAGCGACGTTACAAAATCTTCTTTTGATAGGTGCTGAAGAACTTTGTTTGAAAAAATACAGTCAAATTTTTTATCTATATCAACGCTCACAGCATCCAAAACACAAACATCCAGCTTACTTTTAAGCTTAAAATCACTCACAAAAAGTGGCGAGTTATCACTTCCAACCACTTGATAGTTTTCTGATAAAGAAATCAAGTCAACGCCTGTTCCCATTCCGAGTTCCAGTAAAGTAGCATTTTTTTGCAGGACTTTTTCGACGCTGTTCATGATAAAGCCATTGTCGTAGCCGTCCATCATGCTACTGTATAAATCCACATTTTCTCGTTTGCTGAAGTAATCCATAATAAACACCTCCGCTTACTTAAAACATTCATCAATACCTTTATATATAGCATCATACGGAAAATCTTCATTCCCATGACTGATGTTTACGCAGCCTTTTCTTACCATGATGTTTGACGCGTTTATGTTGTTTTTTACTATTTCTATCGCCTCGGCACTACCAAAGTAAACGCTAATATAGTTTTTTCTACAGCCGATGGCAACATATCTACCGTTAAATCGCCATGTGGGAATATATGTTTTTTCTGAATATTTTTCATCGAAGATAGCCTCTTTATAGTTTTTTTCGATGTATGAAACAATGGGTAATATTTTTTCTTTTGCCTTGTCGTCAATTGTGCTTAGATATGTTTCTATCGGCATGTTGCACCTCCTAAAGCTTGCTGCTAAGTGCCAGCAATTTCTTTGCGGTGTTTGCGTTTCGGATGGTAACCTTGCTGTACACATCAGAGCTTGCGATTTTGCTCCATCTTGTTTTTGTGAAGGTAGCCCTTGCCGCAGACCAAAATATCACATTGTTGTAATATCCCACTTTTTCAAACTCATCTTTTGCATCGCCCACAGCCTTGCAGACTTCACTTGCCGTAACCGGCGGTATAAGAAAAATAGTCTGATGTACTGTTTCAACTTCATTTTCAGCGTCCCACCACTCGGGTGCATTCGCCAAAGCCTCTGCAATTTCACCAGCTGTTACAACACACACCGGAATATTCAGACCAAACTTTTCAGATATTATATTTTCACACTGGGCTATCAGTTCTATTTTATCGGTTTTATCATTTTTAAAAATCACATTTCCGCTGTTGATATAGGTTGAAACATTGCTAAATCCAATTTCCTCGAATGCAGTTTTCAAAAGTGCCATAGAAATTTTATTCTTACCACCGACATTTATCCCTCGCAGAAGGGCTATGTATGTTTTCATGTTGTTTTCCTTCACTCAAAAAATGACATTTGATTTATTAGAACACTTTTTGCATCCCTTTGTGTGATAATTGCTTTCGGGTTTACTTCACCTATCAGCACCGGCGATTTCGGGTTATGCCTTTTGATATTTTTCAGCGCGCTTTCTTCGCTTTGTAGCGCATAACAATACTTGCACCCATTTGCGCAGCAGTTATATGTTCCTATGTCGATACTCTCTACACACAGGCATTCAGGCCGCTGGTTTTTGTCTTTAGCCCCTGCTATCTTACAGCCTAAAATATTTTCGATAATATCTTTATCAATACATGCGCCGTGTTTTATTCCATATTTTTCCAAGTCATATTTTTCAGCACACGTGAAAATTTCTATATCATTTTCTTTTGCAATCTTTGAAAAAGCTTCACTAATTTCATAAACACTTGAAAGGGATATGTTATAGCTTGGATTTTTTCCCATGCGAGCTGTGACATTTTTATATCCGTCCACAAAACTTATCACACACCTGTTTGCACTGCCTGAAAGCCTGCCTGCCATGTAGGCAAACTTTTCTTTATGGTAGGCGATATCATAGTGCTCGTCAATGATTATAGGGTCATACCGCCAAATCATGCGATGCTTGCCCAGCTTTTCGCTCATTTTTACAAAAATATCAATCAGCACTTTTTTATCCGGCAAGTTTTTTTCTGTTTTTTTGCCATACGGTGTAATGGTAAACTCAAAATAATAGCGGTATCCCAGCTCGTCAATTTTTGGTAGATAGCCCAAAAACGGGATAGGATTTTTTGTCCAAAACACAATTATGTCTACATCGTTTTTGCTAAGGCTCACCTTGGAATATCGATTTTGGTTGTATGGATTTTGGACTAATGCATGGCCATCTTTTAGCCGATTTAAAAACCACTCGCCGTAATAAGCCGGTATATCGCATCTTCTGGTCGCGCTTATTATCATAGCAAATACTCGTTTGAGTCTTTAGGTGCATTTTCACGGCTGGTATCGCTGTATTCACGTACCGACTTGCAAACAGTTATTTTATAGCTTTCGAAAAGCTTTTCTCTGCCCTTTGCTTGGCCCATTCTATGTTTTATATTGTTGCGCCATTTTTCTACCGCCTCTTCACTTTCCCACACATTCATTGAAAGTAGCTTGCCTTCTTCGTTTAGGCTTTGGAACCTTTCGGCACTGATAAACCCATCTGCTGTGCTGAACATCGGCTTTAGCATCGCCGCAAGCTCTAAATACTTTTTCATACCCTCTTTGGTAGGCTTCACTTCAAACAATACTATAACTTTACTCATCAGTCCCTCTCCTTGGATTTTGTGTTTACGCCTTTATTTTATCACCATCATTTTGCCGAAATCAAGCATTTTGGCGCAAATCATTCATGCGTAATCCTTGGGATTTCGACGCCTCCAACCCTGCGAATAGACAAAACATGGCACATTCCCTGTCCCAAAACAGCCTCTATCCTCGACTTGAAATCTGCCAACTTTGAAAGTGGAACAAACGCTTGCACTGTGCCTGCAAATCCGCCTCCATGCACACGGAAAGCGCCCTCACCCTCCAGAAATTCTTGGCAAAGCGCAAGAGCCACCGCCACTTTTTGGTTGCCCGCATCGCTTGCCTGAAATATATTTTGTAAATACATAAAAGACGAATAGCCCGATTCTGAAACCAAGCTGAAAAACCTAGAGAAGTCTTTTTCCTTTAGCGCATCAACCTCTGACACGGCACGGACGTTTTCGTTTTGAAAGTGTAATGCACGCAAAAACGCACGATCGCCTGCTTTTTCGCAAACATCCTTGGCGGAGTTCATCAAATCAGCCTTTGAAATCTCGCGCAGGTATTTCTTACCGAAAATAGCAGATACCTTCGCCATCTCATGTGTTATTTGCGCATATTCGTCCGTTAAATCTGCGTGGTCTGCACCGGAATCAATAATACAAATGGCGTGCTTTATTTCTGATACAGAAAAATCCACCTGTTCTATCACAGGATTTTTTTCATCCTTAAAATCAATGGCAACTACATTCCCCACCGAAGATGCCATTTGATCCATAAGCCCGGATGGCTTACCAAAATATACATTTTCGGCAAATTGTCCTATCTTGGCAATTTCTACCGCTGTAAGCTTTCCATCACAATAAACATGGTTTATCGCCGATGCCAAAAACACCTCAAACGCCGCAGAAGAGCTAAGCCCTGAACCACTAAGCACATCAGACGTGCAATATATATCCATGCCGCCGACTTTCATGCCCATTTCTTTGATTTTGTAGTAGATGCCGCGAATCAAAGCCGATGTGGTGTTTTTTTCGGCTTCATCAATATCCAGTATGCTTGTATCCACCTCAATAAGCCCATATCCTTTAGAGTAAAGACGCACCAAAGAACTACTTGTGGCAGACACCGCACCCAGCACATCTAAGTCTATTCCTGCGGCCAACACACAGCCATGCTGGTGGTCTGTATGATTCCCGCCTATTTCAATGCGCCCGGGCGCAGAAAACAGCCTTAGGTTTTCTCTTTTTCCAAACTGCGCCTCAAAGCTTATTTCAAGCTCTTTCATCCTGGTGTCGTAATATTCTTTTTTTTGTTCATATTGTGGGTATGCAGTTTTAATAATTTCAAGATTGTTTTGATTTTTCATTTGCGCATCTCCTAATGTAGTAATAATGTATATGAGCTAAGCTTTGTTTATAAGCCTGTATCTTCTCTAAAGTCCTGCAGTGTGTCAAGTGTTACCGATGTATAATCCAACCAGGCATACCTGTCGTCTGTCAGCTGTATGCTTTGTGGTGCGCCGTTCATGACAAGCTCTAAAGCAAGCTGTAATATTGTTTGCGCCTGAAGAATCCCGTCGTTGTGAACAGTTCCTTGCAATATGCCTTGCTCCAATGCATCCAGTGCCGGTGAAGTGGCGTCTACTCCCACCACAAACGGCAAGTCTGCGTTGTTGTAACCTTCCCTGAAATATGCGTCCAATGCACCCAGCGCCATGTCGTCATTGTTGGCCAATATCAGTTCTATCTCGTTTTCACTTTGCATCTCATCTATCCACTGCGTTACTCTATCTGTGGCTTGTGCACGTTGCCAGTTTGCCGAGGCACTAGCCAGTTTTTCTAAAGGTACACCGGCTTGTGTCAATACCTGCACGCTGTACTCGGTTCTTAAAAGGGCATCTTGATGGCCTTGCTCGCCTTCAAGCATGACATATTGTATTACCCCGTCTAGGTTTTTGTCTATCTGCTCAGGGTTTTCGCGCCAAGCATCTAAGACTATCTCGCCTTGCAAAATTCCTGCGTTGGCAGCAGGCGAGCCCACATAGTATGCATCTTCAAACCGCTCTAAGTCTTCTTGGACCGGCTCTCTGTTAAAAAACACGAGCGGTACGTCCATTTCTTTTGCTCTGTCTATAATGGTGGAAGCCGCCGTTCTGTCCACCACATTCACGCAAAGCACATCATACCCTTGCGACAACATTAGGTCTATTTGCCGATATTGCTGAGATTGGTTGTTGTCTACATATTCAAGGGCTAGGTTGATTTTAACGCCAAGTTCTTCTTCCTTATCTCGTGCATATTGTTCAAGTTCATGCACTAGTGTACCTAAAAACACATCATCCTGCGCATATAGCAATACCCCAACACGCACTGTTTGCGGCTCTTGCGTTGTCGTACAAGCAGTAAGTAAAATAAAAACAATCAACAACAGACTTAAACGTCTCATATATATCACCTTCATGCCAAAATATGCTGCCTTTGCAAACCCCTTCTTAGGCCTGTACCGGAAACAAAAACTTTTGAATATCGATATCATACATATTTTCTTTGCGTACCATTTGAAACTCCAGCTCTATTAGTGGTGACGGGCTTTGCCCTTGCATGGCTAAAGCTAGCCTTTCCACCGCCAGATATCCTGCGGCAAATTCATTTGGAGCGGCTATGCCTGTGATACGTCCCGACTCGATATGAGCTGTGATGGTTTCAGTGGCGCCCATACCATATAGCAAAGTTTGCGAGTATCGTGCCCGCATTAAATTTGCAGCGCTTTCCAGCGTGCTTGCTTCGAATGCAATCACCGCTTTGGGTCTTTTATCTGCCAAATCATACTCCAGCGCCTGCATAAGGTCGTCTTCGTCTGCGCCGGATGTGTAGTTCACTATACACCCATATTCTTCCAGTACAGCCGCTGCGGCCGAAATTCGTTCATTCACGCCACTGTTTTGCGGTTCTCTATTTAGTAAAAGCACATTCTCGCCTTTAGACATACTGTTTATGGCTGCATTACCCAAGGCCTCGCCCAAAGCTTTATTGCTCACAGAAATAAACGCATGTGCGCCATCACTTGTCATGTCTGCATCCAGCGTGACTACAGGGATTTGCTCTGTGATAGCCTTGACATCCTCGGCCAACGCCTGTGTGTCGGTAGGCACCAGTACAATGCCATCCACTCCACCGTCCAGCTCACTGTATAAAAGTTCACGCTGGGCTGCGGTATCGTTTTCTGAGGGTAGTGTCAAGAACCGAATTTCAGCGACATAGTCTTCCGCTGCGCTATTCATGCCAAGGCGCATTGCCTGGAAAACTTGACTGTCATCCTCCCTAACAATCACAGATATTTCAAGCAAATCAGGCACGCTTTCGTTTCCGGGTATCCAAAATGTACTTAACGAAAGTAACACGCCCGCGCCCAAAAGAAAAAGTAACAAGGCAAGTGCAATCATATATCGTTTATTCATGCTTGCCATCTCCTTCTTTAAGCATATCTTCGTCTATTTTTGGCAAAAGGATATGAACAGTAGTTCCGACATCCGGCTCTGAAAAGATTCGCAATCCATACTGAGGGCCAAAGCTTAACTGGATACGGCGGTGCACATTATAAAGGCCGATTCCGGAGCCTTTTCCGTTTACCTGTGTTTTTGTAGTAGGTGGATTTTCCTTCAGCAGTTCATCCACCCGTTCTTTTGGCATCCCCGGCCCGTTATCGGCAATTTCAATCACAAGCCCATCGTCTTCTTCACGAACTGACAACACAATGCTTCCATCGCCGTCTTCTGCATAGGCCATCCCATGATAAATAGCATTTTCTAAAACCGGCTGAATTATCAATTTGATAGTATAAAATCCTCTATATTGCTCCGGGAATTTTATCTGTGTTGCAAATTTATTTTTATATCGCATCTGCTGAATGGTAAGATAATTTTCCGCATGGCTTATTTCATCCGCCAATGGTATAGTGTTTCGGCCACTACTTAGCGACACACGGAATAGTCGTGCAAGCGCCGTCACCATAACAACCGCTTCTTCACTGCGACCACTTTCGACCATCCACACCACAGAATCTAAAGTATTATACAAAAAATGTGGGTTTATTTGCGAGTGAAGAACATCCAGCTCACTACGCCTTTTTTGTTTTTCTTGCTTTATGATATCCTCCATCAGGTGATTCATGGTAGACACCATCGACTGTACCGAGTTGCTAAGATGTTCAATTTCATACGGCCCGTTCACCGCAAGGGAAACATCTTGCACTCCACGTTCCAGTTCTTTAACGGCTTTATCCAAAGTTTTTATCGGGACAGATATACGCTCTGATATCCGTAAATTGACAAATATCAATAAAAACACCGAGAACAAAACCACAAAAAAGAAAAACAATACCAGCTGATTGTAATCAGAAAAAAGACTGTCTGTGGGCACCACGCTTACCAGTTTCCAGCCGGTGTAGCCTATTGTCTTGACCGTCACCTGTCTTGCTTGATTCAAAAAAACTTCTTCGTGGTTGCCATCTACATATCCTGCTGCTTGCTCGTTGTTTTCCTGCATAAGTCCTGAATAAATCAGCTGCTGGCGTGGGTGATAAATCAGCTCACCACTACTATCCATCAGGTAAAGATAGCCTGATTCCGGCAAAACACTGGCGCCGCAAATTTGAGCAATTTCTTCAAAATTCATGTCGACTAAAAGCACACCATCCTCTGTACTTCCGCCATAATTCAGCTCTACCCAGCGGCTTAAAGATACCACCCATCGGAAAGAATTGTTTGTGTCTTCAAACAAATTTTGTACATGCGGTGTGGAAAAATGCAGGTTTTCTATGCGCTGTGTTGCCTGGATAAACCACTCTTCTTTAGCCGGCGCCACACTGTTTTTAAACGTAGATAGCGGTGTTGCATCCACCAGTTTTCCGTCTACTGAAAACACCGCAATCGACACTAAAGACTCTTGGCTGTTTTCATACAGTAGCGTCATTTCATCTTGTAGGCTATCGTTATCAAGGTCTGTGTTTTTTATGACACTGTAGTACATGGTATCGGACACGCTCATCATATCCCGCAGGTAGTTGTTTAGGCTAAGGCTTACCTGCTCTACAATTTGCAGGCTGTTTGTGGCTGTTTGCGCATTACTTAGCGCTGTAAACCTCAAAAACAGCGACATGCCTAAAAGCACCATACCAAAAATCGATGCCACCGTAAAAGACACCGATAAAATCAGCTGGATACTTGATTTGCGGTAATAATTTTTTAGCCTGGTGCTCCATGCCGCCCAAAACCTACGCATATGCCTGCCCTCACTTTTTGCAGTTTAGCTGCTCCGATATTTTGTGGGCGACACTCCAAAATGTCGCTTAAAGACATAGCTGAAATAGTTTGCATCCACATAGCCCACCTGCTGGGCAATCTGATAGGTTTTTTCATCGCCACTGCGCAATAATATCGACGCTTGATCCATACGCACTTCGGTGACATACGAGGTAAAACTCATGCCGGTTTCTCGCTTAAACAACGTCGAAAAATACGCCGGGCTCAAGTGAAGATGTCCACATAACATCTCTACCGATAAATCAGGCTGTGCATAGTTTGTTTGGATAAATAGCTTTGCCTTTTCAATAGACAGGCCTGCGGTGTCTGTTCGTTTTTGTTCAATAAGCTGTTGTAGGCAAAGGCACCGTGTCAAAACCCAGTCGGCCATTTCTTTTGGTGAGGCAAAATCAGAAATATGCACACTGCCTGAAAAGTCAGGACCAAACACTGCCGACATATCGACGCCCGACATACGGCTCAGGCGTAAAAGAGCAGTAAGGATTTCTAAAAAATACAGTTGCAACTGCGAAAGTGATAAGTTTTGTTCATGTAGCGGCGACAAAAGCTCTTCCACCAAATTGTTTACGTCATTTTGAGCGCCCAGCTTAATGGCGCTAACCAATGCGCTTTCTTGCTGTTCACTTAAAGACAAGCTGTCTTGATGGTGTGGCTCTAAATCTCCAATATACAAAGCACGCTCGGTGCCAAGCAGTACACGGTAATCCAAAGCAGAAACAGCACCCTCTCGGGCCATTGAAAGTTCTTGTATCCCGTGGCTTATTTTGCCAAGGCCTACACTCACTTTTATCCCCAAGTAACTTTTACACAGCTTGCATCCACGGTTAAACCTATCTATAAGATCATTAATGGGCAAGTCTTTTGAAAAGCCCAGTAGCAACGCCATTTGGTCATTATATAAAAAAATATGGCATGTGTATGGCGAGTCTTGGAAATGTTCAGAAAACAAAGTTTTGACTGAAATGGCCAATAGTTCACGTTCTTCACTGTTTATTTCCATATGTGCCAGTGCCACAGCAAAATAAGGACATGATAAATCAATTTGATAACGCTTTGCACGCTCTTTAATTTGCGCTTGCGATAGATTTCCGTCCAGCATTTGTACGTAAAACAGCTCACGTAAAATTGGCAAGCTCTCTTCATATCTCAGCCTAAGGCTTTCGGTGTCTCGACGCTCGGCTCTTTCGGTGTCCAGCTGTTCTTTCAGCCTTTGTAACACCAGCGAAAGCTCAGATGCATGGATAGGCTTCAATATATATTCAGATGCGTTTACCTGAATGGCTTTTTTTGCATACTCAAACTCATCGTACCCCGAAAAAATAACAAATTTGCTCGCAGGCAGGCGCTTTGATAAATGCCCACACAGCTGTAAGCCATCCATAAACGGCATTTGGATATCTGTCAGCACAACATCAGGCCGCAGTGCCTCGCAAAGCTCCAGCGCTTCGTTTCCGTTTTCGGCTTCGCCTACCAGCTCAAACCCAAGGCTGTTCCACGGCATTTTTTGGCTGATGCCTACGCGTATTTCTTCTTCATCGTCTACCAAAACCACTCTATATAGGCTCATCTGCACGCCTCCGCCCATGAAATTGATTGTTAAATATTATACCACAAAACACGCTGCTATGCAAATTATTCTAAGCAAAATTTAAAAACAGCGTGCACTGTTTCAGTACACACCATTTTTTGAAGTATCTATATTTTTACAGTTGCATACTTATTTTTTCACAAGATATTTTCTCATATCTAAAGCACAAGCAAACAAGATGATGCCACCCTTGATTAGGTACTGCAAGTCTTGCGGTACACTGGTGAAATTTAGGCCTACAAATATGAGACGAAGCATCAGCACGCCGATGATGATGCCGCGGATTTTACCGATGCCACCAACAAACGATACACCGCCGATAACACAAGCTGCTATGGCGTCAAGCTCATAGTTCAGGCCGGTGTTTGCCGTGTTTGAGCCCACGCGTGCGCCTTCGATAAAGCCGGAAAATCCATAAAGTGCACCCGCCAGCGCAAACACCATGACGGTGGTTTTCAGCACGTTCACGCCGGATACACGCGCCGCTTCTTCATTTGCGCCAAGTGCAAACATGTTTTTTCCAAAAGTGGTTTTGTTCCAAACAAACCACATGATAACTGCCAATAAAATCGAAAACAGCACATAATTTGGAATAGGTGTTCCCGCAATGCTCAAAAACGGCAAGCTACCTTTAACAAACTCTGTATAGCTATCTGAAAGGCCTGAAATGGCTGTACCTTTGTTATTGCCCAGCTGAACATAACGTAGTAACAGCGTATATAAAATAAGCTGAGTGCCCAAAGTAACAATAAACGGGTGAAGTTTGAATTTAGCTACAAAAAATCCGTTAAACGCGCCAAATACCGCACCTACCAGCATAGCGATCGGAATCACAAGTAGCACAGGTAACGTGCCCAGTTGCGGCCACATTTTTGTGGCGGTATCGGCGGCTTGCAGCAAAGACGCCGATATGCAAGCACTAAGGCCTACCATACGACCGCCCGACAAGTCGGTGCCTGCCAGCACGATACATCCGGCCACACCCAGCGCCACCGGTAAGTAGGCAGCTGTTTGGCTAACTATATTGATGATGGACGCTGCCGTTAAAAAGTTTGGCTCAGTTATTGCAATGTAAACTATGGCAACTCCCATCAAAATAAAAAGCGCATTGTTTACCACAAAGTCTGTTATTTGTTTTTTACCGATTTTTTTGTTTTCAACCGTAGTGTTTTCTGTTTGCATAACAATTTTCTCCTCCCTATAGGTCGCAATGCTCGCATACCAACGCAAGCTGTATATATTAAAAAGTAAATTTATGTGCACCGGCATGTATAAAGCATTTTTTAGGCATATTTAGCCGCTAAAGATAAAATTTCTTCTTGGCTTGTGTTTTTTGCGTCTACTTCGCCGGCAACTTGTCCGCCGGACATTACTAAAATTCGGTCGCACACACCCAGTAGTTCCGGCATTTCGGAAGACACCATGACAACGCCTTTGCCCTCATTTGCCAAGTTTAAAATCAACTGATATATTTCATATTTTGCACCCACGTCGATGCCACGTGTAGGCTCGTCCAGCAATAGCACTTCGGGTTTTGTCAAAAGCCAGCGTCCTAAAATAACCTTTTGCTGGTTGCCGCCACTAAGGGAGCGAATTTGTGTGTTTTGGCTCGGAGTCTTAACACGTAGTGTGTTAATACTCCACTCTGTATCGGACTTCATCTTTTTGTCGCTGAGATAAACTCCACCCACCAAATACGACTTTAGGTTTGAAATAATCGTGTTTTCACGAATATCGCGTATGGCAAAAATCCCCGTTGCACGTCTTTCTTCTGTGATAAGAGCAAACCCATTGCGTATGGACTCGTTCGGGTTTTTATTCTGAATAGGTTTATCGTGCAGTGTTATTTTTCCGCCATCACGCGTCATTGAACCAAACAAATTTTCAAGCAGTTCAGTACGTCCGGATCCATCCAGGCCTGCAATTCCTAAAACTTCGCCTTTACGCAGCTGGAATGAAGCATTTTTCAGGCGTGTATATTTTCCAGACATGTTTTCTACGTCTAATATCACATCACCCGGTGTATTATCTTTAGGCGGAAAACGATTTGTCAGCTCACGGCCTACCATCAGCTTTATTATCTCTTCCATGGTCAGCTCGCTTGCCGGGCGTGTGTCCACCCATGTGCCGTCACGCATAATTGTAACATCATCTGATATGCGCAAAATTTCTTCCATCTTGTGGCTGATATAGATAATCCCGCAACCTCTGTCACGCAGCATGTTGATGATTTTAAACAAATGCTCTACTTCTGTTTCGGTAAGCGAAGATGTCGGCTCATCAAACACAATTATTTTAGATTTATACGAAACCGCTTTGGCAATTTCCACCATCTGACGCTGAGACACCGGCATGGTAGACATTATTGCATTCGGGTTTATCGTGGTCACGCCAAGCTCTTCAAAAATTTCCTGAGTGCGCTTTTTCATGATACTTTCACTTACCATGATTCCGCCCAGCTTTGGATAACGGCCCAGCCATAAGTTATCCATAACAGTGCGTGTCAACGCTTGGTTCAGCTCTTGATGCACCATAGCAACACCGTTTTCAAGAGCTTCTTTCGAGGTTTTAAAGTTTATTTCTTTCCCGTCTAAAAATATACTTCCTTCATCTTTATAGTAAATACCAAAAAGACATTTCATCAATGTGGATTTTCCGGCACCGTTTTCACCCATAAGCGCATGAACTGTGCCCGAGCGCACATTTATGGACACCTTGTCCAGCGCCTTAACACCGGGAAATGACTTGCTGATTTCACGCATTTCAAGTAGTGCTTGCATACTTTTCCTCCTTTCGGATATACCGCTTCTTAAAATAAAACTTTCGTCTCAACATCGCTTATTTTATGTCGCAAACGGTATTGAGACGAAGGTTTTACATAGTGGCCGGGTTGCCACATAATAGGCAACCCGACCCTTAGTAAAATGTTACTTATAAAAGATTTTAGCCTGTGTAAATGCCATAAGGTACACGGATTTTTGCAACGCCGTCGTCTACGTTGTAGCTGTCTGTGTTAGCCATCAGCTCTTCGCCTGCGCCAACATTTCCAACCAATGTAGAGATGGTGTCAGCCATGCCTTGTGCATCTTGCATGATGGTTCCGCTCATCTTGCTGTCTGCGATAAGTGCTTTTGCAGAATCAGTTGCGTCTACACCAAACACAGGAATCACTGTGCCGCCTTCTTCGCCTGTATTGTATCCGGCATCACCCAAGCCTGAGATAGCGCCTTCAGCCATGCCGTCGTTGTTTGCGATAACCAGCTCTACCATGTTTCCGTTAGCTTCAGAGTAAGCTGCCAAGATGGGTCCCATGTAGTCATAAGCTGCTTGAGCTGACCAGTTGCCGCCTTGGTCTACCAAATATTTGTCGGCATTGTTTTCGTCATAGAAAGCCAGTGGTTCCAAGCCTGCTTCTTCCAAGATCATGTCGGCATCTTCTACAGAAAACTGTGTGCGTGCCTCGGCTTCTGCGTTACCCTCTTGGCCTTTGAACATTACATAAGAAATAACTCCATCGCCGTTCAAGTCTACTGCTTCATAGTTTTCTACAAGGAAATTACCAATCATTTCGCCTTGCAAATGTCCGGCTTCGGGTGCATTTGTTCCAACGAAAGCTGCTTTTTCATAGCTGGCGATTACTTCGTCGTCTACTTCACGGTTGAAGAAAATGATGGGAATATCGGCAGCTTTTGCTGCGTCCACTGCGTTTTGTGCAGCGTTTGGAGATGAAGTTTCTACGATGTTAACAATCAGCAGGTTTGCGCCACTTGTGATGGCTGTGTTGATTTGCTCTGATTGAGACGCTTGGTTGGTAGCGCCGTCATAGTTTTGATATTCAATGCCTAAAGCGTCTAGGTTAGCGTCCATTGCGTTACGTACGCTGGAAATGTACACGTCCGAGAAGTTGTAATAGAACACGCCTGCATTGATAGCAGTTGCGGTAGCGTCACCTGCTGCTTCACTTGTAGCAGCCTCGCTGGTAGCAGGGGTTGATTCTGCAGGTGCTGTGGATTCCGCTGCGCTTGAGCAGCCGGCAACCAGTGCCATCATAAACACTACTGCCAAAATTAAAGCCAGTTTCTTTTTCATAAAATTCGTGCCTCCTTGTAATATACAAATTAAATTTAAAACGTGTATCGCAAAACAATGTTTGTCTTGAGATTGGTTTTATTCTACTGAAAAAAAACAAAGAAAACGATAGAAAAATCTTTGAAATTCTATAAAAATCTTTCCACTTCTTTGATTTTCATGATAAATTTGTACAGTTTTGTCGATTCATAAGCGCTGGTTGTATTTTTTTTATAGGATAGCATTTTCTTTGCTTTAGCTCAGAAAAGTTGGATTTTCCACATGCTGGGGTTTGTTTTTCACAACAAAAAACGACGGCATAAAATCCACACCATCGTTTTATTTTAGATATAAAACTATGAACACTACAAATATGCTACACTACTTTGCTTGCGTTTAAAATATTTTTTTCATCAAACGTCGCCTTGATGCCCCGCATAAGTGTCATTTGAACATCGCCATATTGATCGAACATATATTGTTTTTTTGCAAACCCTATGCCGTGCTCGCCCGAAACAAGCCCGCCTATTTTTGCGGCGTAGTCATACATAAGCTCAAAGCCTTCTTTTAGCACTTTCTCAAACTCTTCGTCGCTCAAATCATCTTTACACATGTAAATATGCAAATTCCCATCGCCTGCATGACCAAAACTTGGTATACGTATATTTAGCTTTTTTGCTATCTCATGAGTATACTCGATGAAATCGGCGATTTTATCACGTGGCACCACAACGTCACACTCGTCCATTTCGCCTGCGCCGGCCTTTATAGCCTCTAAAAAAGCACCCCTTGCAGACCAAACAGATTTTTTGCGCTCGTCTGTGTCCACAATAAACGCATCAAGTGCACCGTGCTCTAGGCACAACTGTGCTATTATATCCATTTCAAAATCCACACTGGCTTTACTGCTTCCATCAAAAGTCAGCAGCAAATATGCATCGCTGCTTTTATCGGGAAACTGCTTGCCCAGATATGTTTCGGCGAACCCAATGACATCTTTTGTCAAATATTCAATTGCTGTCGGTAGCACCTTGCTCCTGACTATATGCGGCACTGTGTTCAGCGCCTTGCTCATTGTTTCAAATGGCACAAGCAAGCTGACGGAATATTGTGGCAGAGATATTAGTTTTAATATAGCCTCTGTTATCACACACAGGGTTCCTTCGCTGCCAATGACTAAATCTTTCAGCGCATAGCCCGAGCTGTTTTTTACAACTTTTCCGCCCAGTTCCATTACATCACCGTTTGGCAAAACCACGGTAAGCGCACGAACATAGTCTCTTGTCACGCCGTATTTCACAGCCCGCATTCCGCCTGCATTTGTGCTGATGTTTCCGCCTATTGTCGCCGATTTTTCGCCCGGGTCCGGCGGATAAAAAAAGCCTTTTGGCTCTACATATTCTGCAATATCCATCAAAAGCACGCCCGGTTGCAGCCTTAAAGTCAAGTTGTTTTCGTCAAGTTCTAAAAACTTATTCATTAAAGTGGTTTCAATCATTATCCCGCCGTTTATCGCAACTGCACCGCCCACAAGGCCTGTTCCCGAGCCACGCACCACTACCGGGAAATTATTTTCATACGCATATTTCATTATATCAGACACTTCTTTGGTGCTTTTTACTTTGATCAGCACATCGGGGTAATGCTCTATTCCGCCCAGCTCGTCATGGCTATAGTCTTCGCTTATTTCTTCAAAAGCCAGAATTTTCTCTTGTGCAAATTTTTGTAAAGCATCGATATCTTTTTGCGTTATTTTATTATACATCACATATCACCTGCCTTTATTTTGCTTATCAAGTCGGGCAAAATCTTATACCAGTCTCCAACAACACAATAATGTGCCACATCAAAAATCGATGCATTTTCGTCGGTGTTTATCGCTATGATACAGTCCGAGCTTCTCATGCCGGCGACAAACTGTATCGATCCACTAATGCCCAGTGTAATAATCAGCTTTGGTTTTACAGTTCGTCCTGAAAGGCCTATTTGTTTTTTTGCATCAAACCATCCGTTTTCTATCAGCGGACGTGTACACGCTACTTGCGCATCCAGCTTATCTGCCAGCTCGTTTATTATCTTCAAGTCTTCTTGTTTTTTCACGCCACGTCCCACGGCAATTATCATCTCGGCGTCTGAGATATCTATCTCTTTTTGCTTTGTTGTTACATCAATTATTTCTATTGCGCTTTGCAGTTTTTCTTCAGGCAACTGCATGTTTACAACTTCACCTTGCGGATGGCTGATATATTCGGGTTTTTCAAATATTTTATACCGTACAGTGCAAAACTGTGGACGGTTGTTTGGCGTTATTATTTTCGCCATGATATTCCCGCCAAATGCAGGACGTATTTGAAGCAAATCGGTGTTTTCATCCATTTCTAAAACAGTACAGTCTGCCGTGAGGCCGGTTTTAAATCTTGCGGCAACACGTGGCGCAAGACTGCGTCCGATGTTTGTTGCGCCCGCCAAAATACTTGAGGGCTTTATTTTATTTATGAAGTCTTCACATGCGTTTGTATACGGCTCGATTTTAAAATGCTCAAACACTTCATTGTCATAAACAAAAACTTTATCTGCGCCATAGTGCAACAGCTGGTTTTGCGCGGGCTTTGTGTTGTGGCCTATCACCAGCGCGTACACAGGATGCCCGATAACATCGGCAAGCTGTTTTGCTTTTCCTAAAAGCTCCAGCGCCACCGGGTGCAGTGCCCCTTCACTGAAATCGCACAAAACACAAATTCCAGTCCACTGAGACTTATCCAGCTTTTCATTTTCCACTTCGGCTACTGTCACCGCTTTGCTTTCGTGGTTTGTACATAGCTTGCACATTTTACATGCAGAGCTTATCAAAAGCATATTACTTTCAAATGTAATTGCACCAAACGGACAAGCCTCGGCCAGCTCGCCTGCAATTTCTTTGGTTATAATACTTTGATTTATGTTTAAAATTGTCAAAATCATTCCCTCACTTACACGAATTTAGCTTGCTTTAGCATATCATAAAGTTTACTTGACATCTCGGTTTCTTCGCCTTTCCAAACCTCTTTTTCTGTATTTTTATGAGGCGGGAAAATTTCGACAACTTGTGTGGGTGAGCCCAAAAGCCCATAGTTTTTTTCGCTGGTATCCTTCATATCATCCATGGATATAAATGTTATCATGTCTTCAGTCAGCTCTTTACTTCTTTTATACGACGGTAGTCTGGGCGTGTTGATTCCGCCTTCTGCGCAAATTAGACATGGTAATTTCACTTTTTGTGTTATGTTTAAATGTTCAATCCCACAGCGCAAAGTCACTTCATTTTTATCTACGCTCATTATTTCTTTAACGTTTGTTATATGCGGTATGTTTAGATGCTCAGCAATTTCCGCGCCTACTTGCGCAGTATCGCCGTCGGTTGTTTGTTTTCCGCATATTATTATGTCAAACCCGTCCGTTTTTTGTATCCCTTGCGCCAAGGCGTAGCTTGTTGCTAAAACATCCGAGCCGGCAAACCGCCTATCGCTTATTATCACGCCGTTTTTGGCGCCCATCATGATTGCCTCGTTCACCACGCTTTTTGCTTGTGGTGGCCCCATGGTTAACGCTGTCACTTTGCCGCTGTTTTTCTCGGCAAGCGAAATGCCCATCTCAAGCGCATATAAGTCATATGGATTCATCTTACTCTCGACACCATCACGCTTTAAAACACCTGTGGTTGGGTCAACCTCCACATTGTTTGTGCCTGGAACCTGCTTCACACAAATCAATATCCGCATAATACTCTCCTTTTGCTCCAAACATTGCACAGAAATATATTCAAGCTTTAATGGTTATTGTACTATATTTCATTGCATTCTGCTATTATTTTAGTCTAAATGTTTTCGGGGCTATTTTGTAAGCCAGTGGAATAGAAATAGCAATATATAAAACACAAAACACACTTGCCGCAATGCTAAACACCGCAAAAGGTGGATTTTCCTGCATTAGCAAGAAACACGCCACGTAGGTAACACTTTTTATAATGGTATAAATCGGGTTTTTCATTTCCACTTCTTTATTATATGGCTGGAACAAATAGTAAATCACAAGATTGTGCACACTGAAAAATGTCGACATCGCCATGATGCTTAAAAATAACATGAAATATTCGCTCTGATTATTTGTTCCGCCTGATACAAACAGTATCGCCGGTAGCGCCAAGGCCAGAGGCAGGCTTTGGAACCAGTCCATCACCACCAGCGCCTTTAAGCGCAGGGTGAACATTTCCACTATGGCTTTCGGCTGACGATAAAATCTATATGTAAGCATTTCGCTGTCGCAGTTCATAAACAATGTTTTCACTGTGCGCTCACCGCAATTGAAAAAATACATGATGTACGTCATTAGTGGCACTGCGCCTATCACCAGCCCATTGGCAATCTGCGCAACATTCGGCGAAATTAAGCACGCGGCCAAAACAATGGCCAAAGCCACCACCTCAACAAGCACAACCACCCTTGAAAAACTAAACAGCAGTTTTTTATGCCGTTTCATGAAACAATCTGAAAGCATGGCGTATCCGCTTTTATTACTTTTTACACCGGCATCGTCTGCGATATAATTTGCAGAAACTGTTTTCAGTGATGTTTTCGAGTTGCCTTTTGTCTCTAGCAATGTTTCATATTGGTTATACATCACTTTATACATCCGCAAATAGTCGGAAAAGTGTAAAAGATACCTAAGGCTTGCAACACCCATGACTGTAAACGCCGCCGATATTATCAGCATAGACATAGCACTTATGCGTATATTGAAAATTACAAACAGCACACCGACGCCTGAAATCAGCACACTGATAAATATTTCTTTAAAGCTTTCTTTCATCAATTTCACATTTTTGTTTTTTGTTCGCAGATATAGCTTTCCGGCACTGCCCATCAGCTTGCTTGACACCAATATCACAAAAACAGCAAAAATATTCACCATGCCTAAAGCGCGCATGTCCGAAACCAAAATATAAAACGGTAGCATGCCCAATATTGTGGTGAGCAAAAACTGAAAGAAACTTGTCAGTGCTACTTTTTTGGCATCCATGCGCATAAACATAATGGCATAGTTTTGATCTTTTTGTGGCTCCAGCACAAAACAGTTGGACACGCCGCCCGCAAAAGTGCACCACAGTAAAAGATTTAGCATCACATCCGCCTCAGATAACGTCACTCTATCAAGCTGTGACAAATAGCTAGCCGCCATGGTTATAACTATGACGTATATTCCCTTGGATAGAAATATTTTGCCAATTTCAAACATGACACTAAAAACTGCAAACACCGCTTTCAGCGCCGAGCGTGAATACAGCGTATAAGGAAAAACCAGTCCTATCAAAGGCAAGCGCTTTAAATAATATAAGATACTATTGGTGCGATAAGTGTTTTGTAGCAAAAATAGTTGTTTTGCAACTTTAAGCATCCTCGTCCCTCCTTAAAGTTTCGATGATGCTATCTTTGTCTTTTGGCGCTTGCGACAGCACCCCTTCAGATAAAATCACAATCTCGTCGCACAGCTCTAAGGCAAGCTCCATAATATGTGTGGAAAAAATAATTATATGCTCGTTTTTAATACTGCGAAGCAAATGTTTCATCTCGTCCGCCACCACCACATCAAAAGATGTAAGTGGCTCGTCTAAAAGCAATACTTTCGGGTTTGCAATAAAGTTCACCAGCATCTGAACTTTGTTTTTCATCCCCAGTGAATAATCTTTCAGCAGCCTGTCCCTGTCACCTATGGCAATGCCCACCATATCAAAATATTCGTCCACCGTTTTTACTGAGGCAATTTCTTCTTTATTAATATCAATAAAAAACTTTATGAATTCACGTGCCGTCAAAAAGCTTGGCACTGCCGGCGTGGACAACACGTATCCCACATCCTCGGCGCAAAGCTTTCTTATATTTCCGCCTTCTTCCAAAGATATTGTGCCTACATTTACTTCTATATCCTCGTTTATACAGTTGAAAAGTGTGGTTTTACCTGATCCGTTACGTCCTAAAAGCGCATAAATTTTCCCTTTTTCAAATTGGAACTCGGCGCCTTTCAACACTACCTTATCTTCATAAGATTTTATAATGTTTTCTAAAATCAGCTTCATACTTGCCTCCTGAATATTTTATATCGCGTCTTGAAAAGCACATTCCACTTAGTATGAACTATGTGCAATGCTTTGACAACAAGCCCGGCTAAATATTATACTAAAATCAAACCTTACTGTCCCATTCGGTTTCTTTGAACCCCACCAATACAAAATCTTCACCAACAAGCATCGGCCTTTTCACAAGCATCCCGTCGCTTGCCAGTAGGTTCAGCTTTTCGTCATCACTCATGGTGTCCATCTTGTCTTTTAGGCTCATGGATTTATATACCAGTCCGCTTGTGTTGAAAAACCGCTTAATGGGCAGTTTACTTTTTTCATACCATTCTTTCAGCTCATCATACGTAGGGTTTTCATCTTTTATGTGCCGCTGGGTGTATGATATTTTGTTATCATCTAGGAACTTTTTTGCCTTTTGGCATGTTGTACATTTTGGATAGCAAATAAAAAGCATTTTCTTTCTCCCTTATTTGTCTGTTATATATAACCATACTTTTATATTATGCCGTTTTTATATACTAAAATCAAATTAATACGAGGTGTTTTATGACAGAAATTTTCAAGCCCGGCAAATACGTACATTTCAAGGGTGGCGAGTACGAATTACTTTATGTAGCAAAACACAGTGAAACTCTTGAAGATTTTATTGTTTATCGTGCACTGTACGGCGAAGGCGGTGTTTGGGTGCGTCCTGCTTCGATGTGGTCCGAAGATGTTATACACAATGGTGAAAAAGTCAAACGGTTTTCATATATCGGCTAAACTGTATCTGCCGTTTTTTCCGCTTACCGTCTGCGCTATATTCGCACTATGATATCACAAAGGAGGCATCCGATGAAAAAATGTAAAATCACTGTGATGCGAAAAGCTTTCTATGCCGATCTCGCCGCCGAATATGAGAATCCTATTGAGCACGCCTGTGATTTAGAGGAATCCCAAGTTTATATCGCAAATGGCTGGCAAAAACCTCCCGGATTTTGCGACAGCGCATGGGACAGTATGTCTGCGTTTGTGATGACGTTATCCTACGGCGGTGAAAACATTTATGACGGATGGATGAAAAACCCTAAATCTGCAATGATAAGTTGTAACGATGGTTTTCGTCCTGTCAGCTTTTTGATAGAAGCACTAAACGAAGAAGCAGATTAACATTTTTAAAATAAGCTTGATTTCAATACTCAAAAATTTAAACTAGTTTGGAGAAAAACATGGAAAAGTTAAACATTTTATGGGTCAGCGACAACCGCGACACTGCCGAGTTCATGGTTTTTATGTATGCTATCAATGCAAAAATCAAGGGTTGGTTTGACGAAGTTGAGGTTATCATCTGGGGTGCAAGCACAAAGCTTGCCGCCGAAGACGAAAGCATCAAAGAGAAAATCAGGCAAGCGCAAAAAGAAGGCGTTGTTGTAAAAGCTTGCCTTTCTTGCACTGAAAAGCTCGGCGTGTCCGATGAACTAAGAAGCCTTGACGTGACGTTAGACTACATGGGCCTTCCACTTACTGCAATATTAAAGGGTGACGAAAAACTGCTAACTATTTAAATATTTGCTCTGTATAACATTTAGCCAAAAACCTCATGTACGAATCATCGCGGGTTTTTGGTTTTTTTGTACTCAATGCATGTGTATCGACACTTGACAAGACATATATCGCAATGTATATATGTCATTTTGTTTAATACATTAACGACACGTCCATACTCTACTTTTTTGAAATTCATTTGTTGCTTTATATGAACATAACAACAAAAAACCGCTACCTAGACCGGTAGCGGTTAAAACATATACTACAAAACAAACTTGCTTACTGCGCAAACTTTTCTGTCTCACTCACTTCTAAAATCACATGCACATCGGTGGCTGCGGCCTCGCTCAGCCAATCTACTTCGTCAAGAAACGGCATCACTTCGCTTTGGTTATACACTATCATGTATTTGCACTGTGTTCCGATCAATGCATTATAAAGTGCCTCTTCGTCAAACGCTATTGTGTGCTCGTAAATCATGTCATACAGCAGCTGTGCATAGGTCCTATACTCTCTGTTTTCATAGTCAACATCGCCATCTATAGGCAGCGAATATCCATACACAAGTGTTATACCTGCATCATACATGCGTATATCACTTACCACAAGAAAATCTGCTAAAACGCGCTCGTCTCTTGTAATGTTTAAAGGCTCCATTGTATGCGCCAAATGTATTGTCTCGCTCGGAAGTTTTAAAATCGTTTCAGCTTCGTTAAATCCGTCGTCATCTACAAACATATACTGTCCTGCAAAAATCAAAACAACGCATATTGCCATAGTTACAATGGCGCGTTTGATCTTGTTGTCCAAAGAGAACACCACACACACCGCCACATATGCTATAACAACAATATCTACCAAAAGCCAATAATTTCTATAGTATGTAGCCGGAGTTAATCCAATTAATGCGAACTCTGCAACAATCGGGTTTATTACAAAGCTCGCAAATATAAACACTATTGGGTACAGTATTGTATTTTTAGCGAATTTATTATTCCTGCAAAAAATGTATATTATGGCCACATAAAACAGTATTAAATAAACACCTTCGCCTGCATACCACTCATAGCCTGTTTTTACTGCCGTTCTGCCTTCAAACAAAAAGTAGTATGCGTATTCACTAATTAACCTTAATAACTCTCTACCTTCGTATAATAAATGATCTAGCATTTATAACCCCTTAAATCAATAAAAAATATATGCGGCAAAAATCACAAAATTTATTATAGTGCACACAATAGTTGGTATTATCAGCCGCTTGCTTTTTTGTATTATCGAAAAAACAAGTGTAAAACTCCATAAAAACACCAGTGTTAAATATACCGCCATTGACGAAAGTGCACACGCACAAAAATTAAGCCAAAACATGCCTATCCAGTCTGACAAATTCTCTTTTCGTTTTGATATTTTTATCATATACCAAAAAAGCAGTGGTATAAGGACAACTCCTAAAACTCCTTTTCCTTCCCATACGCGCCGAAGTAAAAAGGCCGAAGTATTATATGCAGTGTAATATCCAAACAAGTTGATCACTGATAAAAACAGCACAAAATATCCTGATTTTTCTCTATCACCAAAAAAGAGCCTATCGCCTATCATCGCATACACAACATATGCCGCGAGTACAAAAACTACAGGAAATATCGTGCAAAATATCATCATCGGATGCTGACCCAAAAATAATGAAAACGCCGCAACACTAATATTGTATCCGGAAAAAGCATATCTTACACTTAAACTTGTGGCTTCTATTCCGGTTCGTGGGTCATACACAAACATGGTATTAGACTCCAGCGCTTCCGTTGCTTGAGGAAAATAGTATGTGGCGTCCGGGTCTATATGTTCATACGCAGCTGTATAATAAAGCTGAATACCTATTATCAAAAACGCAAAAATAAGTATGACAGGAGTTTTTTTAA
The DNA here is from genome assembly GCA_964370165.1 of uncultured Oscillospiraceae bacterium. Classification (GTDB taxonomy): domain Bacteria; phylum Bacillota; class Clostridia; order Oscillospirales; family Ruminococcaceae; genus JAAYCI01. The sequence goes on along the minus strand of CAYJIG010000010.1, from coordinate 6,571 downwards.
TGCGCCTTATAAAGTTCACAACCATTTTATAAATAAAATAATAGTTTTTTAGCAGTGATATGGCCGTGAGTATCAGCATTAATGCAAGCCACAAATAGTATGTAGGCATAAACTCCTGTGTGGTTAATACAAACGGCAAATATACAATTTGATATATTCCGAATACTGAAAATAAGCCCAGCACCCAAGCTACGCCAAGGGCAGGCTCGTCTTCAAACTCAAAACTTTGCTTTGTTTTTAGCATATTTTTTATTATGCCACTTTTACTATTTTCGGCTTTGGCCGCAATATCCAGGCGCAAAAAAACCGATCCCAAAATCACAGGAATTGCTGCAAACAATATAAATAGTAGTAATAAACTTTCCAAAAAAGTCCTCCACAATCAAATAATGGTATAGTAAAAAAACTTACTCTTCATTTAATGCTGTTACTGCCGTTACTCCCTGTGTACTTTCCGGTAGTATTAATACTTTTGCCGTCATTAGTAAAATTTCAAGATCAAACAATATGGAGCATTTCTTGATGTAATATAAATCCAGCAGTAGTTTATCTCTTGGGGTGGTGTTGTATCGTCCTACCACTTGGGAATACCCGGTAAGCCCCGCTTTGACTTTTAGTCGATATCTAAATTCGGGAAAAGATTTTTCATATTCCGCTGCAATTTCTGCTCGCTCGGGTCTTGGCCCCACAAAAGTTATATCGCCTTTTAGTATATTTACCAGTTGTGGTAACTCGTCTATTCTTGTTCTGCGTATAAACTTGCCTACTGACGTGACTCTATCATCATTTTGCTTTGCCAGCCTTGCCACGCCGTCTGCCTCGGCCTCTACAATCATGCTTCGAAACTTATATAAATCAAACTTGGCGCCGTTTTTTGTCAATCGTTCTTGCTTGAACACAGCAGGTCCGCCGTCTTGCAGCTTTATCGCCAGTGCTGTTATCAGCATTATAGGTGATGTAAGGACTAACAAGGCTATTGAAAGCACAATATCCATAAGCCGCTTTACAAATAATGTTCCGCCTGAAACGCCTTCATTTTTACAAAGAAACACCGGCGTGTCAAACATAGGTTTTTGCTCGCTTGAGCTCAGCATAACATTTGTTACAAGTGGATAAAAATATATGTTTTTATTATTTTCATAGCAGATTGGCAACAATATATCTTGCAAGTCTTTATCCGTCTGCGGCAACAAAACAGCATCATACAAATTTATCTTCTCTATCAGCTTTTGTATTTCTATATCGTCATATTTCACAATTTCCATGATGTTATACTTTTTATGGAGAAGACTCATTTTCAATATCAAATTATTTGTTTCGCCTGTATTATTAACCACCAATATTTTTTTAGGTGGAAATATACTGTAAAATAGCCTGTTCCCACAAAAAACAAAGACCGTCATAACTATAACCTGAGCACATGACATTGCAATTAAAATTGCAGGACTGAAAAACTCAAACTTCATTAGCGAAATTTGCACATATGTGAAAACATTTACCAAAAAAATAGAAACGCAGTTCGCATATACAAGCTCTATGATGCGTGAAACACCTATTTTATATCCGTGCAAAAACACGGTGAACACATATGTCAAAAAAGTATAAATCGCAACTACTGTCCAGTTTCCTCGCTGGTAATATGGAGAATAAATGGTATCCTTATAAAAATTATACCAGACAAAAGCATATATCGCCGTGATAAGAATGATAGAAATAATGGACCAAATTACGACAAATATCCATTTGTTTTTAGTTTTTTGCGTTTTGTCCATCATTAAGCATCAGCCTTTCTTAACACCATCAATATGGTTTTGCTGTGTATGTGCATCATCACAAACACACACTTTTTATCATGTAGCCAGTCTACCTTAGTAGATTGATGCTGTGAAATTTATACAAATATGTAAATAACCATACGTATATAAATTATATGATATTTTCCAAATAATATCAACCATTATGTATGTGCACCTTAACATCACCACGTATTTTTTATCACACTTTTAATTATCGCATTAGGTTATTTTTTAGCGTGTTGATTTGTGAAATAAACCAGTATTCTTGCACATTTATCACAAGTTATCAATGCGGTATACAAATTATACCGGTAGTGTGCTAAACTACAAATGTAGGCAATCTAACCACGAAAGGAGCATATGATAAAAGCTATCAAATTGCTTTTCATCATATAACCAAGCCATGAAAAAAATTGTGATAAACGGTAAAGAAGATGTTAGCATTGTATCCGATACTTTACCAAAGAAATGCTTAGACGACGAATGTGTGATAAAATGTCACAAGTCTTTGATAAGCCCCGGAACAGAGCTGTCGCGAGTTTATGCCTTAAAAAAAGGCGCCACTTACCCCGTATTTCCGGGATACTGCGCCGTTGGTACAGTTTTAGAAACAGGCAAAGATGTTACAGATGTCGTGGTGAATAAGCGGTATCTGTACAGTGCTCCTCATGCGTCACAGCATCATTTTAACAAGCTAAGAAGCGATGGCGGTGTTTTGTATCAGCTGAGCGATAAAACCACCGACGAAGAAGGCTGTTTTTTGATGATGTGCTGGATTGCAATGAACGGTATTCTTCCTATCGACGTGAAGATAACCGATAAGGTGGGTATATTCGGTTTGGGAAACCTAGGCCTGATTTTATCGCTTTTGTATAAAAATATGGGCTGTGATGTGTATGCCGTGGATATATCAAAAAATAGGTGCGCAAAGGCAAAAGAGGCAGGAATACCAAACGTGATTGATTCAGCACCCGACAAGCAAATGGAAACTATTTTTGCGCTCACAGATAATTACGGGTTTGATATTGTGGTGGATGCATCGGGAATGTCGCAGTGTATAGAAGCATGCATTACGTCTGCTGCAAAATATGCAAATGTTATTTTGCTGGGCTCGCCCAGAGAGTCTTACAATACCGATATCACGCCGATATTTAATATGATACATACAAAAATGCTGAATGTTGTGGGTGGGTTCAACCGCAGATATCCTTATAGCGAGGAAATGGGCTCGAAGCTATCCATGGAAACCAGCCTAAAATATCTGGAAAAACTGCTGAATGACAAAGTTATCGATGTTGATAAGTTTATCTCTCATCGTATAAAGCCCTGTGATATCATGGATGCATATCGTGGGCTGATGTATGACAAAGACAATTATCTAACGGTTGTAATAGATTGGGATGACGTTTGATTTTTATTCTTTTTTGAAGACATATCCTTGGCCACGGATTGAATTCACTGTATACCCGCTGCCTACCAGCTTTTTTCTAAGGCGGGCTATCGCACTTCTCAAAGCACTTGTATCATCACCTAAAGGCAGTTCCCATATTTTTTCAAAAATAACTTCTTGTGAAACTATTTCTTTTTCGCGTTGTGCTAAAAACAAAAGCAACGTGAAATCTTTAGGTGTAAGCGATAAGTTCTCCCCGTCAAGGGCAACCTGCCTTAGGTTTATGTCAAATCGCAGTTTCCCTATGGCCAATATTGTGTTTTTGATATTTTCGCTTTTTTTGATGAGACCCTCTATTCTTGCTACCAGCTCGGGTATTAAATACGGCTTTGTCATATATATATCAACGTCTGCACTCATGCCCTCCACAATATCTTCGTGTGTGCTTTTACTTGTCAGCATCAACACAGGACACGCAAAGTTATGTTTTATATGGCTTGCAAAGTCAAGACCGTTTCCGTCCGGTAGCACTATATCTAATATGGCAATATCAATATGCGATAGCTTGCTCACAACCTCTGTGGCTTTTGATATCGTTGTGGCACAATATACCGTGTACCCTCTTCTTTCCATCACGCTGATGTTTAATTTTAATAAATTTCCATCGTCTTCCAGCATAAACACTATTTTTCCATTTGTCATTCTTTATCCGTCTCCCATACCGGTATTGTGAATTTTATCTTTGTTCCTATGTCTATTTTGTTGTCAATTTCTACCGTGCCGCCCTGCGCTTTTATTGTTTGCGCCACGATATATAGGCCCAGTCCGTTTCCGCTTTCGGAACGATGCAAGGGATATTCACTGAACAACTCTTCCGAAAGCTCCTCGCTAATGCCCTTGCCTGTATCAACCACAGATATCTCAATAAAGTCGTCTTTATGCACAGCACATATTTTTATTTCTGTGCTACCGCTGTGCTTTGCAGCGTTTGTAATCAAGTTCAAAATAACATGCAGTGTTCTTTCTTCATCTGCATATGCAAACGGTAAATTTTCCTGTATGTCAAGTTTCAAGTTATAACTTCCGTCGTTCATGATAGGAAAATGCAGATCGTATATTTTTTGTATCAGATAATTTATATTCACTTTTGTCATATGCAGCTTGAATGTTCCGTTTTCCATGGCAAATATGTCCAGCATTTGCGCCACCATACGAGACAATTTGCGTGACTCATCGTCTATAATACGTATATTATCCTGTATGGCCACACGGTTTAGTGTTTCATCTTCTTTTAAGATTTCGTCTGTCAGCTGTGCAAACCCCGACACTGTTGTTATTGGTATTTGCAGCTCGTGCGACAAATTACGCAAAAATTGTTCTTTCATTTTTGTGCTTTGTTTCAGTGCCTCTGCCTCTGCGCGCATTTCATGCTCTTTATTATAAACATCTATGATTTTTTTCGATGTGTCGGCAATCAAAGCCACCGTTTGAGTGAAGATAAAAATCAACATTGCTAAATTATTCAGTATGAGATTTCCCATTATTAACCTGATATTATTATAATATAACGCATCGTTGACAATGGCAAAAACCACTACTGCGTAGCTTGCAATAAACAAATAATGCTCAAACCTCATTTGCTTATTCTTTCTCATTTTTATCATTCTCATGATGAGCATCACAAAAAGCATTATTGCCGCAAGAATATATACGGCTTCAAACATCAAAACGCTGTATGAGAGCGGTATGGTGGGTACAAATATACAACACAAAGCATATATCATGAAAAACGATATAAATATATTTTGATACCATTTCGGCAACATACCCGCAAAAAACTCGCCTACAATTAAAATTATCATGATTGCGGCAATCGGCATGCTTATATATTCAATGCGGAATAAAAACTCCCACGGTAAAAATGAAAACAACGTGCCTAGGACTTTAACACTTATAACGCTCATGCGTAGGCCCCAGGCTACCGTCAGCCCGGTAAAATATAAATGTATTTTGTATTTTTGCAGCATTGAAAAGAAGAATAGATGCGTAATGGCCAGCGTGGTGAAAATACCTACAATTATGCCGTCTACTGCAAAATCAAACGCTCGCTCACGCTTCATAATGCTGGGCGTGCCTATCTTCCAATGTGCCCCGTGCCCGTTATCTCTGTGCACAAAATTATTACTTTGACGCACAATTTCTATCACGCCGTTCACCGGACGCACGTCAAATGTCAGATAAGCATATCCCGGGACCGAGCTATCCTGTGTGGTGCTTACCACGCCTATGTCTTGGCGCCATTCTCCGTTTATATATATCTTCTCGGCAAAATCAATGCTGTTTGCCATTATTGTATATATTTCGTCATCCGGCATGTTTAGTGTTAACCTGACGGTATTCACCGGCAATTGGTCCGGCGTGCCTATCTTGATGCTATCACCGTAGCTGTCAAAGTCTTGTGGCTCCACCAGCTTGCCTTCGATATATTCCAATTCGCCATTTATGACAATGATATTATCTTCAAAGTTTTCCTGTGTTAAGTCCCATGTTCCATCTGGCGAATGAATATCTCCTACATATAAAGAAGAGTTACCCACATGCATAATGCTCATATACCACAAACCAACACTAAATGCAATTACAAACAAAAGAACTGCTATCAGCACATAGTTTAGTTTACTTTTTTTTCGCCTTGGGTGCATGTTTTGTCACTCCTCTCTTGCTTCATTTTACATCTTTTAATCAATTTAAACAATGGTTTTTGGCCTTCAACATATAAAACTCCCGATAAATACCATGGTATTTATCGGGAGTTTTATGAGGTGAGGAAGGTAATTGTTGTCAATATTTTAAAATTGTACTCTTATATGTTGTTTTTAAACTATACCCATAAACCATTCTACGCTTATGGCAACAATAACAACAAGTGCAGATATTATGAAACCATGTAGCATGGGCGCAATTCCCGAGCTTTTCATGTCTTTAAAGTTTGTGTTCAGGCCGATTGCCGCAAGCGCAGCAACCATCAAAAACTTACTGATATTTTTTGCTATGGTGGATACCTCTGGCGGTATCACACCAAAACTATTCACTATGGCCAGCGCAATAAACCCTAAAATAAACCAAGGAAATATGGAAAAAAAGTTCACTTTATCTCTTGCTTTTTCCTTTTTGGGTGTTGCAGAGGCCTCGACGCTAAGCTCGCTTATTTTATCTGTCTGGCTAACTTCATATTTTACGCCTTTTTCTTTGACAGCATTTATTGTTTGTCTATAGCTTGCGGCTTCTTTTTGTTTTACACGAATGTTGATATATGCAAACGCCAATACAGTGGGGATAATGGATAGTGTCCTTGTAAGCTTTACCATGGTGGCAAAGTCGCCTG
>CAYJIG010000009.1:0-46074 GCA_964370165.1 uncultured Oscillospiraceae bacterium | reverse complement strand
GGACCTCGTCGTGGCGACGCTGCTCCGATGGCTATCATTGAGCTGGTTTAATTTATTTAACACAAAGAAAAAGAGCAATGGATTTTCCATAGCTCTTTTTTTATTGTGCGTAGTGGCCGGCTAAAGTGTTTCGAGTGCTTTAAGTGCGCCTGCTGTTGCATGAATTACGGCCGTGTCAAACACAGGAATAGGGCTGTCGTCTTGGCTTATCAAAAGGCCTATCTCGGTGCAGCCAAGTATAACACCTTCGGCGCCCCCGGCTTTAAGTTTTTTTATCACTTCAACATATTTTGCTCTTGACTCAGACAAAATTTCGCCCATGCAAAGCTCGTTGTAAATTATATCGCTGACACAGTCGAGGTCTTCGCCGATAGGAATAATAACCTCGATGTCATTATCAATTAGCTTTTGCTTGTAAAAGTCTTGGGTCAGAGTATATTCAGTGCCTAAAAGAGCAACCTTATTGATGTTTTGCTGCTTTAGATGCTCGCTGGTAGCTTGCAGTATATGCAAAAACGGCACGTTTATAGCACTTTCAATTTGTGAGGCAACCTTGTGCATGGTGTTGGTGCAAAGTAAGATAAAATCAGCGCCTGCGTCCTCCAGTTTTTTTGCCGCATCGGCCAGTGTGCCTGCGATAGAATCCCAGTCGTCGTTGTGTTGATACTCCAAAATCTCGGCGAAATTCACGCTCACCATGACGATTTTTGCAGAGTTCAGCCCGCCTAGCTTTTCTTGTACAATTTTGTTGATGATATTATAGTAAGTGACGGTACTCTCGCAGCTTAGACCACCGATTAACCCTATTGTTTTCATGCGAATCTCCAATTAATATAAGTGTTTTTTATGGTAAGAATGAGTATGGCTTACAAGAAAAGTCCGATGATTTTCATGTCTTGAGAAAAAACCACCTGCCACACAATACTGATGTTTTCATAATTACATTCAAGTAAGACCACGCCTTGTGGTCCGATATCATCGTCTTCCACAGTGGTAAAGGCAACCTCGCCATACTCGATAAAAGCGCCTGCATCAAGCTCCTCAAACACCGGCGCAAGAATCTCTTCCCATTCTTCTTCGGTAGGCGGTGGAGTGCCTTCAAGGCCGGAGAATAGCTCTGTCATAGTGGTATAATCGGCGCTGTTAGCAGCACTTACAATCTCTTTAGCCATGGCCTCGGCGGTGTCCTCACTCATGCCATCTGGTAAAGATAGTGCGGCACCACCACATGCGGTAAAAAAGACGAAAATCATGCAGATAGCAAGGGGCAAAACAACGCACTTAAATAGCTTAGTCATAGGGTAAAGCCTCCTGTGTAGGGGATGATGTGTTGATAGGTATCGGGGATTTTTTGTGGATGAAGTAAGTCAGCAAAACCAGTAAAATAGCAAAAACAGCAATATACAGCTCGATAAAAATAATATCAAGTGATAGCAAGGTACCGGCATTTAAAGCGGTGTGTAAAAGTACGGCAAAAATATACCATCGGATCTTTTTCAGCGTGACTGCACGCATGACTAAAACGGATAAGCAAATATGCGCAGAAATAGCAAACAGGCGCTCTAGGCCGCTTATAAACAGTAAAAAGGCAGACGGCATAGGTGTTATGACGCCAAAAGCTATGACCAAGGTGTTTATGCCCACTAACAGCAGTGCCTCTATGCCGCCGTGACCCAGCCCAAAAACAATACTTTGCGATGTGCCTCGGTGTTTTTTCATTAAAGTCATGGCGACAAAACGCCCGGTTTCTTCAAAAACACCTGCAGAAAGGCAGACAAGAAGGCCAAAAACAAGTGGATAACTGATGGCGAAAAGTTTGACACTCATAGTGCTTTGTAAAAAAGTAAGTAAAGGTATTCGAGTGAAAACTTGCGACACAAGAAATGTTAATACTCCAGCAAAAAACGGAATCAGGAAAGCCTTGTTTCTAACAATGCAAAAAATCAAAGTGGCAAGAGGTACTCCGAAACAAATAAGAAGAGAAAATATGATAGCTGCAGTTGTAAGCATAGTTGTGAATACTCCTGTTACAAAGCGTTAAATAACGTACGAGCTTTAGTTGAAAGCAAAACGAAAAGAAGGCCATGATTTCCAGCATGAGAAGCCTCTTTTCCAAATATACAAATTAATGATAATATAATAGTATAAATGTAACAAAATTATAAGGGTACGTCAAGGAAATAACCAGCAAAAAACATATATCGCCGGCAGTGAATTGACATTTGCAGGCACATTATGTAATGTAGTATAAGGCGGTGAAAACACACCGATGAATGGAGAGAAAAAATGCTGGTAAGCGTACAAAATATAGGCAAAAGTTTTTTAGATAAAGTGGTGCTTCGAGGGGTAAACTTAGAAGTTAATGAAGGTGACCGTATCGGCCTTTTAGGCGCAAACGGTGCCGGCAAAACCACACTACTTAACATGATAGCTAAAATATTGGAGCCGGACGAGGGCGAGATTATTCGTGCACGTGGGCTTGAGATAGGTTATCTGCGTCAAAATGATGCGCTGGAAGGCGAAAACACCTTACAGCAAGAAGCTGAAAGTGCATTTGAATCGGTAAGGCTGATACAAAAGCAGATGGAAGAGTGTGCACAAAAGCTGAAAGATGACCCTGAAAACGCCACGCTTTTGCGTGAATATGACAGCTTGCAGGTGAGGTTTGAATCAAAAGAAGGATACCACATCGAAGACAAAATAAACCGTGTGTTAAACGGTCTCGGGTTTGCCGCGTTTGACAGAAACACAAAAGTCAGCACGTTATCGGGTGGCGAGAAAATGCGGTTTGGGTTTGCCAAACTGCTTTTGGGCGCGCCTGATGTATTGATGCTGGATGAGCCCACAAACCACCTGGATTTTTCCATGCTTAGCTGGCTGGAAGAATATTTACAGGCATATAAAGGTGCTATCTTGGTGGTCAGCCATGACAGGTATTTTCTCGATGCTATTGCAAAGGACATCTGCGAGGTGGAGCGGTGTGAAGTGGTTCGATATACAGGCGGGTATACCAGCTTTGTCACCCAAAAGGCCGAACGCCGTAAAACATGGCAACGTAGCTATGAAAAACAGCAAGAAGAAATTGCAAAGATGGAAGACTACGTGCGCCGAAATATAGTAAGAGCATCCACCACAAAAATGGCACAAAGTAGGCGCAAGGCACTGGAAAAAATGGAGCGAATCAGCCCGCCGCCGTCGATGGATAAGACTATATCGTTGCGCTTCAGCTATGACGTGGAGCCTCATCAAAGCGTGATGGTGTGTGAAAATTTCGGGGTTAGTGTGGGCGAAGGGGAAAATTCACGCGAGCTGTACAACAACTTGAACCTTGAAATTTTACGTGAAGAAAAAATAGCACTGGTGGGTCTAAACGGCGTAGGGAAATCCACATTTTTGAAAGCCATACAAAATATCATGCCGCATAAAGGCGCAGCCAGATGGGGTGGCAATGTAAAGCTGGGATATTTCGACCAGGAGTTGTCAGGCCTACCTATGGACGAGACTGTGCTGGAAGCAGTACACAGCAGATACCCCACCAAAACCGAGTTTGAAATCCGCACAGCGTTGGGACGACTTTTGCTGGAAGGTGAAACTGTTTACAAAAAAGTACGTGAGCTTTCGGGTGCGATGCGTGCTAAGGTAGCGTTTGCCATTTTACAGATGCAAAGAGCGAATGTGCTTGTGTTGGACGAGCCGACAAACCATTTGGACTACAGGGCAAAAGAGGTACTGGAAGCTACCCTGCGCAGTTTTACGGGCACAGTATTGGTGGTGAGTCATGACAGATACTTCTTACAGCGTGTTCCTACCACCATTTTAGAGATGACACCACAAGGCTTTATTCGGTATGACGGCAACTATGATGACTACAAAGAAAAACAAGGCATCGAAGAAGAAAATAAAGAACCCACGCCGCAAAAAACTGAAAACACTGAAAAAGAAAACAAGCCAGGCGGAAAACGAACTAAAGAAGAGCGGGCTCAGCAGGCACAAAAACGTCAGCGGATATCGGAACTTGAAAAACTGATAGCCACACTTGAAAATGAAATAGATGAGGCTACGGCCGCCTTGGAAAACCCAGAAAACGCCGCCGATTTTGCATTGCTTACTAAATATAGCGAGATGCTGGACGATAGCAACATAGCGCTAGAAGAAGCCATGGAAGAGTGGATGGGCCTGGTGTAAGCGTGAATATCAGCACAAATTAAAATACAAAAAGTAGTATTTAAAGTAGTTATTACAAAACAAAACCATGCAACGGGAAGACCCAAGGCATGGTTTTTGTTTTGTACGTGTAAATAATGTTTAGACTTTAAAGGCTGATATTGCTAAATGCAATTGCGAATTCAGTCGGAAAATAGTATACAATATGTTATAAACAACAATATTTATACAGCTTGCAAACGAAATAGTTAGTTTTTAAGTGCTTGCATTGGTGCCGGGATGCGGCCACCACGAGAAATGAAAACAGAAGGTGAGGATGTGTTGATGGGCATTACAGGACCGTAGCCTAAAAGTCCACCAAAGTCCAGCACATCGCCGGTGTTTTTGCCAATAGCAGGGATGACACGAACAGCGGTTGTCTTTTGGTTCACCATACCGATGGCGGCTTCGTCGGCTATCATGGCGGACAAAACCTCGGGCGGAGTATCGCCGGGAACAACTATCATATCCAAGCCCACGCTACACACGGCCGTCATGGCTTCCAGTTTTTCAAGGGAAAGCAGGCCTTTTTCAGCGGCGGCAATCATGCCGGCGTCTTCACTTACAGGGATGAATGCGCCGGATAGGCCACCGATAAGTCCGCTGGCCATCACACCGCCTTTTTTCACGGCGTCGTTTAAAAGAGCAAGCGCGGCGGTAGTGCCCCAGCCGCCAACACTTTCAAGGCCCATTTCTTCCAAAACAGCGGCCACACTGTCGCCCACGGCAGGAGTAGGAGCTAATGATAAGTCCACAATGCCAAACGGAACACCTAAAGCCTTGCCGGCTACTTCGCCCACCAGCTGGCCCATACGTGTGATTTTAAACGCGGTTTTCTTCACGGTTTCGGCCACTTGCTCAATGGGAGCATCTTTTGGCAGTTTTTCAAGAGCACTGCGCACGGCACCGGGACCGGATACACCCACATTAATGGCACAGTCAGGCTCGCCCACACCGTGGAAAGCACCCGCCATAAACGGGTTATCATCCGGCGCGTTGCAAAACACCACTAGTTTTGCAGGGCCTATGCAGTTGCGCTCGGCGGTAAGCTCGGCGGCTTCTTTGATAACAGGACCCATCATGGCCACAGCGTCCATATTAATACCGCTTTTGGTAGAGCCGATGTTTATCGAGGCACACACGGCCTGTGTTTCAGATAAAGCACGTGGCAAGCTGTTTATCAAGGCCTCATCACCTGCCGAAAATCCCTTGTGTACCAAGGCAGAAAAGCCACCGATAAAGTTCACGCCGGTAGCAGTAGCAGCCTTGTCTAAAATTTTGGCAAATTGCACGGGGTCGGCGTCTTTACAACATGCCAAAAGCATGGAAATAGGCGTTACTGAAATGCGCTTGTTCACAATTGGAATGCCGTACTCTGAGGAAATAGACTCACACACAGGCACTAAATATTTAGCCCGGCTTACAATTTTTTCATAAATTTTACGACAAGCTTCGTCGGGGTTTGGGTCGGCACAGTCTAAAAGGCTGATACCCATGGTGACAGTACGCACGTCCAGATGCTCGTCTGACAACATGCGGATGGTCTCTATTATATCGTTGGTATTAATCATAAGATAAGATGTCCTTTACGCAAAGTGTATATAACTGTGTTGATAACAAATAGTATAAATATCAGATATGATGCATTGCATCAAAAATATCCTGACGTGTGGCGTTTATGGTGACGCCAAGCTCTTCCCCGGCAAGGCTAAGTTTCTTAGCAAGATCGGCGAAACCCACACCGTCGTCTGGCAATGTGGCAATCATAATCATGGCAAATGTGCCACGCAATATAGTTTGGGTAACTTCTTCAATATTCGCTCCATTTTCAGAGCACAGGGTGCTGACCTTGGCCAAAATACCTACCTTGTCTGTACCCACCACCGTGATAACTGCTTGCATAATTTTCCTCCAAGATTGTTTGCCCGAAAGGGACATAGATAAATACTTCACAAATAGTATAACAAAAAATCAGAGTTAAGAAAAGGGGAGATTTTGACTTTACGCACAGTATCCTATATAATGTAAGGCAACTTTAAAAAATAAAAAGGTCGTATTTTGGCCGCAAGGAGGAAACCATGGATAAACTTTTAACCATACTTGAAAATAATGCGCAACTGACGCTAGAGGAAATGGCGGCCATGGTAGATAGCACGCCTGAAAATGTAGCAAAAAAGATAGATGAGTATAAAAAGATGGGTGTACTAAGGGGTACACGTACGCTGATAGACTGGGAAAAAGTAGGTGGAAACGGCGTGCAGGCCATCATAGAAGTGCGTGTGTCGCCACAAAAAGGCAACGGGTTTGATGACATAGCACAAAACGTGGCAAACCTGGACGGCGTAGACGGTGTGTTATTGATGAGCGGTGGATATGACTTATCGGTGGCTATTTCCGGAGCGACTTTCCAAGAGGTGGCCTTGTTTGTAGCGCGTAGATTATCGCCAATGGATGGTGTACTATCCACTGCCACTCATTTTGTTTTGCGTGTGTACAAAAAAGACGGTGCACTTTATGAAAGTGAACAAAAAGATGAAAGGCTTGGAAGCATATAAAGACCCATTGTAAATGGTTTTAATAAAGATAGAGGGTGAAGTGAATTTTACCTAAGAAAGGTGATGGGTCTATGGACTATAATAAGTTATTAGCAAAAGGCGCAAAAAATATGCGTCCGTCCGGAATACGTAAATTTTTTGATATTGCCGCCGAGATGGATGACGTGATAACACTTGGCGTGGGCGAGCCTGATTTTAAAACGCCGTGGCAAATAAGACAGGCAGGAATAAAAAACTTGGAGCAGGGGCACACGTTTTATACGTCTAATGCCGGCATGATGGAGCTTCGTAGTGAAATTTCTGAGTATTTAGACAGACGTTTTGAAATGAAGTATGACCCCAAAGAAGAGATGCTGGTGACGGTAGGCGGTAGCGAAGCTATTGATGCCGCAATACGTGCGGTGGTGAATCCGGGCGACGAGGTGCTGATTCCCGAGCCCAGCTTTGTGTGCTATCATCCCATTACCACTTTGGCGGGTGGTGTGCCGGTGCCTATTGCGCTGAAAAACGAGGATAATTTCAAGCTTACTGCAAAAGCGTTGAAAGAAGCCATCACAGAAAAAACCAAGATGCTGATTTTTCCGTTTCCATGTAATCCTACTGGCGCAGTGATGCGCAGGGAAGATATCGAGCCAATTGTAGAGGTATTGCGTGATACAGACATCGTGGTGCTTACCGACGAGATATATGCCGAGCTTACTTTTGGCGGTGAAAAACATGTATCACTGGCTACTTTTGATGGTATGCGAGAGCGTACTATTATATCCAGCGGGTTTTCAAAATGTTATGCGATGACAGGCTGGCGGCTTGGGTATGCATGTGGTCCGAAACCGCTTATTGAAGTGATGAACCGTATACATCAAGCGGCTATAATGTGCGCGCCTACTACTAGCCAGTACGCCGCTGTGGTGGCCATGAAAGAATGTGACGACGAAATAGTCATGATGCGAGACGAATATGACATGCGTCGTAAATTTTTGATGAAAAAGTTTGAAGAGTTAGGTATTCCATGTTTTGAGCCGGAAGGTGCGTTTTATGTGTTCCCTGATATTCGTGGTACCGGCCTGACCAGCGACGAGTTCTGCGCAAAACTATTGGAAGAAGAAAAAGTAGCTGTCATACCGGGCAGTGCATTTGGCGAAAGCGGCGAGGGATTTGTACGCATCAGCTATGCATATTCGCTTGATCATCTTAAGCGTGCAGTGGAGTGTATAGGCCGGTTTATGAAACGCCAAAAATGAAAGAAACCATATTGATGCATCCAAATGTATATGCAAAAAAAGTGGCCTGCAGAGACACGCAGGCTATTTGTGACGCAGTGGAATATTTTTTTAAAGTAATGCCGTGCACAGAAAAGCTCACACCCGACAGTAAAGTGCTGATAAAGCCAAACTTGCTTCGTGCAAATACTCCCGATAAGGCTGTCACCACCCATCCGATTGTGATATATGCTATCATAAAGTCGCTGAAAAAGCGTGGGGTAAGGGATATCACGGTGGCAGATTCGCCGGGCGGAATACACACGCCTTCAGTGATGAAAAAGATATACAAAACTTGCGGTATAGACGAAGTATGCAAAAAAACAAATGTTAAAACATATATAGGCGACGAATTTGTGGAACTGAAAGCAGACGGCGAAAGAGTACGTGAGTTTACGGTTTTGGCGCCTGTAAAGGACTGTGACTTTATCATAAATGTACCCAAAATGAAAACTCATGTTCTCACAAGAGTGTCGTGCGCTGTAAAAAACTTGTTTGGATGTGTGCCGGGCCTGCAAAAGGCCGAGTTTCATATGCGGTTTCCCGAAAAAGAAGATTTTGTGGCTATGCTTGTGGATTTATGCAATGCAGTAAAAGCAGACATGCATATTGTAGACGGGCTGATTGCCATGGAAGGGGATGGCCCGGGTAGTGGAACACCACGCAGGTGTGACCTGTTATTTTGCGGCCAGGATCCGTACCTGGTAGACATGGTGGTGTCTCGGGCAATGCAAATGCCGATGATGGAGGTGCCGATATTAAAAGAGGCAAACAAAAGAGGCTTATGTCCCGAGGCTTTGCCTGAAGGTACATTGATCGGTGATGATGCGGCGAAACACGTTATAAAGGATTTCAAGCCACCTCGTAGCTATAGTGGGAAACTGGACTTTTCATCGAGTGCGCCTAAAATATTACAACCTGTAATATCGTTTATAGCCGGAAAAGTAGCACCAAAACCATGGATAATTAAGTCAAAATGTATAACATGTAAAAAATGTGCTGAAATTTGCCCACAAAAAGTCATTACTATGGAAAAAAAGGCGGCAAAAATCGAATATACAAATTGTATTAAATGTTTTTGTTGCCATGAAGTTTGCCCGGTGCACGCGGTGGATATAAAGCGTGTTGGCTTGTTTGAACATTAGTAAAAGGAGAGGGAACAAATGGAAATTCGTCATGCAACCATAGAAGATATGAAGAGTCTTCTGCAGTTGCGTTTTGCATTTTTAGAAGAATTTAGAAATGTATCACAAGAAACAGAAGAAAAGCTGAAACCTGCGCTGGAAGACTTTTTCACTACAAACCTAGGCAGTGAAAACTTTGCGGCGCTTATGGGATTTGTGGATGATAAACCTATATGTACGGCTTTTTTCACGGTGGCGGCCATGCCCCCGAATGACCAGTATCCAAACGGTAGGGTGGCCTATGTGTCAAATGTTTACACCGCTCCTGAGCATCGTAAAAAAGGATATGCAAAGCAATTGATGGAAAAGCTGGTGCAGACAGCATGCGAGATGAATGTTACCGCTATAAATCTGAACGCATCCACCGCGGGCAGACCGCTTTATGAGAAGCTGGATTTTGCAGTACTTACAGACACTGCGATGCGCTTACAGCTACATGGTGACGCAAAATAAAAGTTGAAATGTATATCTGAATGGAGGGTGCCTTGATGAATCGGGTAGTGGTGAGAGCTCCGGCAAAATTAAACCTTGCTTTGGCAGTGACAGGCCTTACCGATGGCGGATATCATTTAGTTGATATGATAATGCAGGCGGTAAACGTGTGGGAAACTGTGGAAGTGGTAAAAAGCATGGGGTATTCATTGCGCCTTCCGAACAGCCTGATTCCCGCCACCGATAAAAATACTGCAACAAAAGCAGCCAAAGTTTTTTTCACAGAAACAGGCCTTTTGGCAGGTGCGGATATAACTATACATAAAAAAGTACCAACCAGGGCCGGCATGGCCGGAGGTAGCGCAGACGCAGCAGCGGTGCTGGTGGGCCTGAACGAGCTATACGGCGCGCGACTTTCGCTAGACGAGATGTGTGATATGGGCGTACAGGTAGGTGCAGACGTACCTTTTTCTTTATTGGGCGGCACAGCACGTGTGTTTGGAATTGGCGAAAAAATGACACCTCTTGCGCCGCTGCCTGAATGCTATTTTGTCATAGCTATGCCAAAAGGCGGGGTATCTACGCCGTTGGCATATAAGCGCTTTGACGAGATGGGTAGTCCGTTTACTCCCAACATAGAAGCGGCCTGCAATGCACTCGCAAATAGGGACATTAAGGAATTATGCTTGCATATGCAAAATATGCTTGAGCCTTCAAACGGTGACGACACCACGGTTGCGCTACGCAAGATAATGGATGATGAAGGCGCAATGGCCTCCATGATGACAGGCAGTGGCGCGGCGGTTTTTGGCATGTTCGAGACAAAAAATCAGGCGCAAACAGCGGCACAAAAAGCAGGCAACATTGCGGTGGAAGTGTTTGTGGCACAGCCTGTAAGCACAGGCCCGCAAATTGTGGAAACAGCATAGCGTGAAAATAATTTTATGCACATAAAAAAAACAAAATTTACCCTTGCATTTCACATAAAAAAGTTGTAAACTAAACATTAGCACTCACATAGCGTGACTGCTAAAAAGTAATATGAACTACATTTAGGAGGCATACATGAGACAGTTTAAAGCAGAGAGTAAACGTTTGCTTGATTTGATGATCAACAGCATTTACACACATAAAGAGATATTTCTAAGAGAGCTTATAAGCAACGCATCCGATGCGGTGGATAAGCTATATTTTTTGTCGCTTACAGATGATAGCGTAAACATGGCTAGGGAAGACTTTGCCATTACCATCACGGCCGATAAAGAAAACGCAACCTTGCAGATTACCGATAATGGGCTTGGCATGGATAAAGCCGATCTTGAAAACAACCTAGGCGTTATTGCAAAAAGTGGTAGCCTTAGCTTTAAAACAGAAAACGATGCGGCGAAGGATATTGATATCATCGGGCAGTTTGGCGTTGGGTTTTACTCGGCGTTTATGGTGGCAAAAAAAGTGACGGTTATCTCGCGTGCATTTGGCGCCGAAGAAGCATATAAGTGGGAAAGCAAGGGTGCCGACGGATATACCGTGACAAAAGCACAGCGTGACGAAGTGGGTACAGACATTATATTGGTGATGAAAGAAGATACCGAGGACGAAAGCTATAGCGAATTTTTAGAAGAATATCGCCTAGAGCAACTGATAAAAAAATATTCTGACTATGTGCGCTATCCCATAAAGATGGATAAAACAAAACAGCGCAAAAAACTAGGCTCGGAAGATGAGTATGAAAGCTATACCGAGCTGAGTGTTTTGAATAGCATGGTACCTATTTGGAAACGTAAAAAAAGTGAGGTACAGGAAGAAGACTACGCAAATTTCTACAAAGAAAAGTTTTCAGATTATCAAGATCCGGCAAAAGTTATCCAAAGCAGTACCGAAGGCACGGCTACTTATAATTCGCTTTTGTTTATTCCGTCAAACCCGCCTTTCAACTATTACACAAAAGAATATGAAAAAGGCTTACAACTATATGCCAGCGGCGTGCTGATCATGGAAAAATGTGCCGACTTGCTACCCGATCATTTCAGCTTTGTAAAAGGCGTGGTGGACAGCCAAGACCTTTCGCTGAATATTTCGCGCGAGATGCTTCAGCACGATCGTCAGCTGAAACTTATCCGCACATCACTTGAGAGAAAAATCAAAAACGAGCTAAAATCTTGGCTGGTAAACGGCCGTGAAGAGTACGAATCTTTCTTTAAAAACTTTGGCTTGCAGCTAAAAGTAGGTGCATATTCGGGCTTTGGTGCCGAGGTTGAAAACCTAAAAGATTTACTTTTGTTTTTGTCTGCCACCGATGATAAGCTGAAAACGCTGAAAGAATATGTAGAAAATATGCCGGAAGACCAAAAGTATATTTACTACGCCGCAGGCGATAAAGACGCAAAAACACGCCTTCTTAGCTTACCACAAGCTACTTTATTAAAGGAAAAAGGCTTTGATTTCTTACTGCTGAGCGAAGATGTAGACGAGTTTGTTCTGCAGATAATGAGAAATTATGATGAAAAAGAATTCCGCAATATCACAGGCGGAGAAGACCTAGGCCTTGAAAGCGAAGATGAAAAAGAAGAAGTGAAAAAACAAAATGAAGACAATAAAGAACTGTTTTCGTTTGTGCAAGAAGCGCTTTCCGGCAAGGTGAAAGAAGTAAAAGCTTCGGGCCGCATGGGCGAAAATCCTGTTATAATTACATCAGAAGGTGGCTTGTCTATCGAGATGGAAAAGGTGCTGAACAGCATGCCGACCGAAGAAAAAGTAGAAAGCACTAAAGTGCTTGAGCTAAACCCGGAGCATGCACTGTTTGCAAAATTGCAGGTACTGTTTGACGAAGATAAGGAACTTTTGAAAACTTACGCCGAACTTCTTTACGACCAAGCGCTATTGATAGCAGGTCTTCCGGTAAATGATCCTGCAGAGTATAGCCGCAAAGTAAGCCTTTTACTAGCAAAATAAACGAGCATAAAATTCATACAAAACTCTCCTGTGGACATGTTGTCTACAGGAGAATTTTTATGCACATCAGTGCATGAAGCATAGTAAATGTATAAGCACATCTATATGTAAACACATCTGTATATACATATAGATGTACATGGTGATACCCTGATTGACGCTATAACACAGTAAAGTGATAAAATAAATAATATTCGTTTGTTCGTAATAAAACTATATCTATTATATTGAAGATGTATCCATTAAATGGGCTGTTCGTCGAAATGAACAAAAACAAAGCATGGTTTTTGTTGGCGAAATAGGTAAAAATTATTCAAATGTCTTGCACATTCCTGTGAAAATATGATAAAATCAGAAAATATAAGTGTCTACTTGCTGTAAATTATTTCTTAAAATAAAGTGGGGCATCAAGTGGGCGAAAGGGGATAAATCATATGAGTGTAACACCTGACAAAATTCGGAACGTCATGCTGGCGGGCCATTCGGGCACCGGCAAAACCACCTTGGCAGAGGCGATGTTGTTTTACACCAAAGGCACAGATCGCTTTGGTAAGGTGGAAGAAGGAAATACCACAATGGATTTTGATCCCGAAGAGGCAAAACGCACAGCGTCTTTGTCTGCGGCAATAGCTTCGGTGGATTGGGATGATCACAAGATAAATTTAGTGGATGTTCCGGGATTGTTTGACTTCGAGCTGGGCATGTATGAAGGTATAAATGCGGTAGAGAGTGTGCTTATTACTATATCTGCACGCAGCGGCCTTACCGTTGGCGCACAAAAGGCGTATCGCTTAGCCGAAAAGCGGAACAAAGCACGAATGATTTATATAAGTAAAGTAGACGCTGAAAACGCACGTTTTTATAGGGTGTTTGACGCGCTGAAGGAAGAGTTTGGCAATTCGCTTTGCCCTATTGTGGTACCATATGACAATGACGGCCAGGTGGTGTTTGTAAACCTCATCTCAGAAAAAGCGTTTGTGTATGATGAAAAAGGCGTACCTACACAAGTGGATGTGCCGGACTTGAGCGATAGATATGAAGAAGTGAAAAATGCCATGATGGAAGCTGTGGCTGAAACTGATGATGCTTTGATGGAAAAATTCTTTGCCGGCGAAGCATTCACTATAGATGAAATCACCGAAGGACTGCGCATAGGCACAAAAACAGGTACTATTACACCTGTGCTGTGTGGCGTGTCTACTGAGATGGCAGCTTTGGACATGCTTTTGCGTAATATTAAAGATTTGCTACCAAGTGCGCAACGTGGCGGTGCAATGGCAGCTACAGACAAGGCCGGAAACGCAATAGAAATAGATTGCGCCACCTCCGGAAAATTAGCCGCATATGTGTTTAAAACAGTGGCGGATCCGTTTGTGGGCAAGCTTTCTTATGTGAAAGTAGTGCGTGGCGTCATGAAGAGTGACTCGGCCGTAGTGAACAGTACCACAGGCGAAAACGAGAAAATGGGCAAACTGCTGTTCTTAAAAGGTAAAAAGCAAATTGATACCTCGGATATATCGGCAGGCGATATGGGTGCGGTGACAAAATTGCAAGGCACAAAAACAGGAGACACATTGTGCGATCCCGGCGACATTGTGAAAATTGACGAGCCGATGTTCCCGACACCGACATACACCATGGCGTTGCGAACCACTAAAAAAGGTGATGAAAGTAAAATTTCTTCTGCCATGCACAGACTGCTGGAAGAAGATCGTACGCTTACATATAGGGTAGACTCTGAAACAGTGCAGCAGCTACTTAGTGGACTGGGCGAGCAACACTTGGATGTTGCGGTAAGCAAACTGAAAACGAAGTTTGGTATTGATGTGGCGCTGGACGAGCCTCGCATGGCCTATCGTGAAACACTGCGCAAAAAAGTGCGTAAACGTGCTCGTCATAAAAAACAAACGGGTGGCCACGGCCAGTTTGGTGATGTGGACATAGAGTTCGAGCCAATCGAGTCGGATGAACTTATCTTTGAAACCAAGGTGGTTGGAGGAAGCGTGCCTAAAAACTTCTTCCCGGCGGTAGAAAAAGGCTTGCGTGAAGCTACCTTGCATGGTGTTGTGGCGGGATATCCCGTGGTAGGCCTGAAAGCCACTCTTTGGGATGGTAGCTACCACCCGGTAGATTCTTCCGAAATGGCGTTTAAAATGGCAGCCAAAAAGACATATAAAGAAGCACTTCCCGGCGGCAGTCCGGTAATATTAGAGCCTATCGGTGTGTTGAAAGCATATGTGCCCGATAGCAACACCGGCGACATAATGGGCGAGGTGAACAAACGTCGTGGCCGTGTAATGGGTATGAACCCCGGCGAAGACAGCCTACAACTGGTAGAGGCAGAAATTCCGCAAAGTGAGATGCATGATTTCACTACATATATGCGTCAGCTTACCCAAGGACGTGGCTATTATACGTTTGAATTCATACGTTACGAGCCACTACCACAGACGCTGGAAGCAAAAGTGGTGGAGGACGCCAAGAAGATATTCACAGAAAAAGACGAAGAAGACTAATAGAGATTGTCTATATTTCGTTAAAATTTATCAAAAAACAGTTGACAAGTAAAGTTAAATGTACTATAATGACACTCAAATTCACAAATGATGAAAAGCGGCAGATTGCCGCTTTTCATCATTATGTATATTTGTGAATATTGTAAAAATAATACATTGAATGTTGCTTCAACAAATTTGTAGATTTTTTATTGGTGAAGGAGTTAAGCGGTAACTATGAAGACCAAAGAAATTATTGTGACACAAGCAGGCCTTGTAAAGCTGGAAGAAGAACTGAATTATCTAAAAACTGACAAGCGCAAAGATGTGGCGGAAAAGATTAAAGTTGCGCGTGGTTATGGTGATTTGTCTGAAAATAGCGAATATGACGAGGCTAAAAACGAGCAAGGAATAGTTGAAAGTCGGATTGCCGAGCTGGAAAAAATGTTGAAAAACGTGCATATTCTGGACGAAGATGAAGTGAGCACAGACTATGTGATGGTGGGAAGTCATGTACGTGTGAAAGATTCTGATGGTGATATTGACGAGTATGATATTGTAGGCTCTACGGAAGCGGATCCCGTAAATGGTAAAATCAGCGACGAGTCGCCGGTGGGCGCTGCGCTGATGGGACATAGGGTGAACGATGTTGTGAATGTTACACTACCGAATGATAGTGTGATTTCGTACACGGTTTTAGAAATCGGTAAGGTAGAGCTTTAATTTTACTAAGCTGAAAATGTATAATTAATTAAAGAGGTACTGCGAATTTTAGATTTAGCAGTACCTTTTTTGGTATACTTTGGTAAAAATTATGCTGGATGTCTTCATGTTTGTGACAAATTATTAGAAAATCTAATATTGCAAAAATGTCGCATTTCTAGAGAAATTCAGAGCATTAAGTTTGAAAATTCAATAAAAAACTCAGCAACTTAAAGCGAAATAAGCTTTTTTGTGAAAATTTATAATATTTACAGTAATGAAAATGATGAAAAATATCAGATTTATTAATATGGCGAGGAGAGTGTTATTATGAAAAAAGTGGTATGGATAGTTATTGTGTGTTTTGTTGTGATGCTTGCGGCTTGTGGTGGGGAAGAGTCTGAAAGTAGCGCATCGGTAGCTTTACCGGAGTTTACTATTCCACTTACACCGGCCAGTAGTACGTCTGAAGATGCGGTAGCATCCAGTGAGCCGGTGGTGTCTTCTGTGCCGGCAAGTTCTGTAGCGCCCAGTAGTGTTAGTGTGCCGCCAGAGCCGAACCCCGCCCCTAAGTTTATTGAGAACACACCGGCGCCGGGAGTGGATCTTACTACTGAAACAGTAAATATTTTATATAAAACGGATGCAGTAAGCACGGTAAATGCTATTTTGACCACCGATCCTACATCCATCAATACCACCACGTTTTATGATTATTTCAACCGTGGTCAAGCGCTGAGCGGTGCGGTAAGTAAAGCTCGTGCGTATGGAGTGGATAGCTCGGGTAAAATATTGTCGTTTGACTTACCGGATCTTACAAAAACATACTATGTGCTTAGTAATGCCGCCGAAGATGCTACAGGTACATGGCAAAGCACTATATCCATCGTGAAAGTATATGAGCCGGATAGCGTACAAATCACATCGGCTACAAGAGAGGCAGACGCTAATGGCATGGTAAATGTTTCGGTGCAAACGTCACTGCCGTGTGTACTTCATGGTGTGGTGTACACCGCAGACAATACACCCACAGCACAGCAGGTGAAGGATGGCGGCGCAGGCTTTAGTGGTACATTGATTTCCAAAGCAACAGTAAACACAAACACAGACGCGATACCATATGCAGGCACGTTGCAATTTTCTAACATACAAGCCGGTGGCACGTATTATGTATACTTGGCCGCAGAAATAGGTGATGGATTTAGCGAGGTATATAAGCTTTCCATCACAGTGTAAGTAGGATATAATCGCAACAAAAAACGCCGCTTTACAGGTTTTGTAAAGTAGCGTTTTTATTTTGAAAAATAGCTTGATTTAAAAAAGCAGTTAAGTCAAATCAAAAAAGCAGGCACCTATAAAACCGCATAAAGTTTCACTACTGATAATGATTTCACAGCCTTTAGCCCCGGCACTAACACCGATTTCATCAAACAGTAATGCACTTTCATCAATATAAGTGGGGTATTTCTTTTTCATGCCTATGGGCGAGCACCCACCTCTTACATATCCTGTCACGCTCAAAATATCTTTCACCGCAAGCATTTCGATTTTCTTGTTACCAGATGCAGCGGCGGCTTTTTTAAAATTAAGCTCGCGATTTACAGGAATGCAAAATACATTAATCCCGTTTTTATCACCTTTTGCCACCAGTGTTTTAAATACTTCGTCGGCAGACATGCCAAATTTTGCGGCAACTTGAGCACCTAAAAGCTCATCATTATTTACTTTGTATTCCTTGGTCGAATACTTTATCTTTGATAAATCCAGTAGCCTCATAGCGTTGGTTTTTGTCAAGCTGGCACCTCTTATTCATGCATGGCGTTATACCATATAGCATATTTTTCTTCATACCGCATACCGGCATAGGCGGGACTGGTGGAGGGTAGGGAAATGGTAGGTATAGTGTTATCCGTGTAATGTTTATGAAACAATGTAGCGGCTTTACTACCATTGAGCAAAATTTTTCTAACATGTGGATGATGAAGAAAAAAAGTGTGGAAATCATTCGGGGTATAGTTTTTTATGGCGGTATCAAGCGAGCCTTTGCGATTGGCAGAATGCACCACATCCCACAGCGCAATTTTATGCCGCAAAAGCATATCGCAACGGGCCGGATAGCTACCGGAAAACTCCTCGCCTAAAATATCACACATTATGCGCCAGAAAGCATTTCGTGGATGTGCGTAATACTGGTTTTTTTGCAATGACATGTCGCCGGGCAACGAGCCTAAAATCAAAATTTCACAGTCATGCTTAGAAAGTGAAGAAAAGCTATGTTTCATTATTATGCA
Organism: uncultured Oscillospiraceae bacterium; assembly: GCA_964370165.1. Lineage (GTDB taxonomy): Bacteria > Bacillota > Clostridia > Oscillospirales > Ruminococcaceae > JAAYCI01. The sequence goes on along the minus strand of CAYJIG010000009.1, from coordinate 28,001 downwards.
CCACATCATAAATCATTTATATACGGACATTATTTTACACTATTTCGCTTTAAAATACAATCAATGGCTGATGTGACTGCTTAAAAACACATAGCTGAAAATCGCCCAAATAAAAAAGACACCGAGCTTTACTCGATGTCTAATTGGTGCAGCGTTACGCTGCCTGGTACGCCCGACTGGATTCGAACCAGCGACCTTTTGAGTCGGAGTCAAACGCGCTATCCAACTGCGCTACGGGCGCATGTGTAATCGTTTATAAATAACAATGCAAAAAGTGGATGTTCAAAACTACTTAGTGGCAGCTTTCAAAAATGCAGCTACAAATACGATTAAAGTGGCAACTACAGCAAAAATTCACATAATACCCTCGCTTAAATTTCATCTCGTGTTGTTGCGCCAGTAAATGACACGTTTAGCGTGATATTAAGCTATAAAATGAAAACAGGCACAAATATGCAGTGTCAATATAACAATATATAAAAGAATACCATAAAATATATGATTTAGGCAAGTGTTTTTACATATGTGTGATTTTATGATAAACTGATAGAAATATATACTACTATTTGAAAAGGAGAATATATAATTGAAACTAAACAATAACATTATAAAAAACCTTGCGCTAGTGGTAGCAGGTGGAGTGCTGCTAAACTGGCTTTTAAATAATTTTGAAATAATAGGTACTTTTATATCGATAATATGGGGCTTGATCCTTCCTTTTGTGATAGGTTTCATGATAGCGTTTATTTTAAATATGCCGATGCGATTCATCGAAAACAAGTTTTTTCGCGGGAAAATGTCGCCGCTGAAACGCCTGCTTAGCTTTTTAATATCGCTTATACTATTGCTTTCGGTAGTTGGCCTGATAATAGGCATTGCTGTACCGCAACTGTGGGCCACAGTTGTATTGCTTACAGAAAGTATGCCGGGATACATTGCAAGAATAGAGCAAGACCTTGCAAAATACTATCAATATATTCCGGAAATACAAGTTTGGATAGAAAGCCTAGACCTTGACTGGGGCAAGATGTTTGAAAGCTTTACCGCGTTTTTAACAAGTGGCGCAAGCGACTTTTTTACTTCCACTATATCCATTGCCACATCCATCGCCGGCGGGATATTTACGTCGCTTATCTCTGTTGTGTTTGCCTGCTACTTGTTATTTGGCAAAGAGCATTTAATAGCACAGATAAAAGGCGTGTTGCAAGCATATATATCGCAAGAAAAGTACCTAAAAATCAAAGATGTGGCATCCCTAAGCTCGCGCACATTTTCAAACTTTATTTCAGGCCAATGCCTAGAGGCGGTTTTGCTTTCGCTGGGCTACCTTTTGATTCTGAGTGTAGGTGGGTTTGATTATGCACTTTTAATATCAGTGGTAGTTGGCTTTTTCTCGCTTATTCCGCTGGTGGGCGCCTACATAGGATGCGCTGTAGGTGTGTTTTTACTGTTGGTATCCATGGGCTTTTGGCGGGCACTGGCGTTTGTCATCATCATGATTATCGTCCAGCAAGTGGAAGGTAACATCATCTACCCAAGAGTGCTTGGCTCTTCCGTGGGCCTGCCGCCGGTAGGAATGCTGGTAGCGGTCACAATCGGCGGTGGCGTGGCCGGCATATTTGGCATGATATTTTTCATCCCGCTATTCAGTGTGATATATATTTTAGTTCGCAAAGATGTAACGGCAAAGCTGGAAGAAAAAGGCGTGGAAAATCCGGTGCATGCACTGACAGAAAAGACAAAGCAACATAAAAAATGGCGACATAAACTATCAAAGTATGAACATAGAGAGCCCACGCCTGAAGAAACTGAGGAAACAAATAGCACTAATACCAAGGGAGAATAACCCGTGAGTGAAAAAGATATAGTTAGGGCGATGAAAATATTTGCACAAGAATTGCATCAGTTGCAGGATAAGCATGATGTAAATCTATTGCTCAGTCCTGATAATTTGCTGATAGACGAAGGGGCTGTGTCGCTAAAAGATACAGCGCCACAAAGCGATATTGCGCGTGCATACCCGTTTTTTTCGGCACCGGAAGTGACAAAAGGAAAAGCCACAGCGGCCTCGGCGGTGTATTTTCTTGGCGCTACCATGTATATGATGCTTACAGGTATACCACCACAAGATGCAAGATCACGCAACACGAAAGATGATTTGTTGCAAAATAAAGATGCGTTTTCAGCCCTGGTGAATAAGGCTATGGCGCTTGAAGTCGGCGATAGGTTTGCCGATGTTGATGACTTGATACAAGCCTTAGAAAAATGGGAAGATGCAAAAGAGGAAGATCTAAACCAGGTGGACGATTTAGAAAAAGAAGACACAGAAAAAGAAGATATCAAAGTGGAAGAATCTGATGAAAGCGTAGACGAAGAGGCGGCGCAGGAACCTGACGCAGAAGAAAATTCTGAGGCGGCTATCGAGCCACAAAACGAAGATGCAAGCTTATCTTCATCCGAAGATGAAACGCCCGAAGATGAAACACCCGAAGATGAAACGCCACAAGAAAGCGATGAAGCATCGGACGCAGATCAAACAGTGGAGCCTGAAGACGCTGAAGAAATCGTATTAAAAAACGAGACAGATCCTATTAAAAGTAAAAAAATGTTGCAAACAGCTGTTGTAGCGGCGGCAGGTGTGCTGATAGCTGTTGTAGGCGGGTTATTGATATGGGCCGAAATACAAAAAGAGAATGCCCAAGATGCGTTTGAGGACGAAAATTATCCACAGCTTGTCAGTATTGTAGACAGCACTTTATGGATAGAAAATGATTTGGCATGGCAATATGACTATAGCAAAGCGTGGATGTTACTGCAAGAAGAAAAACAAGACGAAGCCCTAGAAATATTACAGTCGCTATCAGGCTATGCGTCAAGTAACGATTTAGTGCAGGCAACATGTTATGACTTAGCCATGGACATGATGGAACAAGGCGACTTAAACGAGAGCCTCCAAGTGCTTGAATATTTGGAAGACTATAAAGAAAGTGAATATTATATTGAATGCCTAAATAAATATATGATGGCAGAAAACACGCAAGATAAGCAGGAGCAATATATAACATATACATCGCTTGAAAGCTTTTTAGATAGTGAAGAACTTGCGGCAGAGCTAGCAGATGAGCTTTATGAAGAAGAGTATGATGTGGCAATGAGCATGTATATGAGCTCGAATGCTGCACATATAGTTGCATCAATAGATCTTTTTGCAGAGTTTCCGCCGGAATATAAAAGCGCAGATAAATACGCACAAGCGGCGCAAACGTATGAGCAGGGTGTAGCGTCTTTGGAAGACGCACAAAACACACTGAACACGCTAAGAGAGCTGCAAGATGAAATATGGATAGAGCCACTGATAATGAGCGATGAATATATCAGGTTATTTTTAAGTGGTAACTGGGAATCAAGCGACGGTGGCGGCACGATGGAGTGGGTATTTGACTCTCGCGGCAGTGCATATCATTTTGAAGGCTTAGAGCAGCGGATAAGTGGCGAATATAGCGTGCAAGACAGACAGCTTATTTCAGAAAACGGATATGAAGATGTAGAGATTGTGTTTATCACCATGGACGAGGTGATATTAAGGCTTTCTGAAAACGAAGAATATATATTTAAGAGAATTAATTAAATAGTTAACTAAATTTAAAATATAGCAAAAAAATAATCCCTCGGCATATACCGAGGGATTTTACTTTGCTTAATTAGCTAGCAGGATAAAGTTTGTTGATATCATTTTGTATCAAGCTAAGGTTGATGTAAGAGCCAAGTCCGGGAACTACAATGGCTAAGATAAGGTACAGTGTGCTGTTGTCACCACCGGTGAAGGGTGCAAAAGCTTTACCCAGCTTGAAGTACCAAAAGTATGTGTATATGCCACAGGTGATGATGGACAGTAAGATTACCATACCAAAACCTTTGTTCCATTCAGTAGGATTTACCTGGGTAGCAACCGAGTTGATGGTATACATCCAGTAAATACCGTAAATACCGAAAGTGACAAGGGTCAAGACAATACACAAAGGAATACTTTTATACATAACAAATAAAACCGCCTCTCCAATAATAATAACCTAATACTATCACGTTACTAAGAAAAAGTCAATTGAAGAAAGCCGAGCACGGTAGGAATGTTTCGATATATACCCCAAAGAAGTAAGACGCCGACACATGCCCAAGATAAAACTTGCGTTATTTTACCATAATATGGTTTTCCAAGTGCCCATCTAGCCCAGATGCTTACCAAAAGAGGGATAAGAATCGGAAGTAAAAGCGTAAGGCCGAAGTTTGCATATACAGCACCTTGCAAGTCACCACCAAGCAAAGAAAGAATGGCGGTGGTAATACCACAACCGGGACACTGCAAGCCGGTGATGGCGTGAAACATGCATGGAATATAAAATCCGGTGAAAATACCTTGCAAGTAATATAAAAACCCGATAAATATGGCGATGAAGGTGGCAAGTATTCGACGCTGAAAAAGAGATAATGAGTTCATAAAATATCCTTGTGTAAACCGTGTGACGGTAACTAATATGGTGAATATTATATACTAAAAAATCAAATATTACCATAAAGAATATACAATCAAGTACGATAAAAATTTGAAGTATATGTTGGCTATGAGTGAATGTAAAAAGCGTAATTCCTAAAATTAAGAATTGAAAATATCGCAGACGTTAACATTGTATGAATTATTGTAAAAATTGATTGAAAGTTGTCTACATATGGGATATACTTTTAATAAGTATGCATAAAGAGTGGTTGTTTTTTTGAATTCTAAAAGTGTAAATTATGATATACAGTGTTATATAAGTTGTGTAAGAAAAATAGAATGTATATATATGAAATGATGTTTGCATATTAAGTTGTGTAAATTCATTATAGCAGGTATATGTCATAAGAAAGGAAACGGATATGAAAAACTTAAAAGTTAAAGGAAAGTTAGCCGTTGCATTTGGTTCGTTAGTCATGATTTTTATAGCAACTATTTTATGGGCTGTTTCCAATGTGTCGGCAATAGGAGATAGGACTGTTTCCCTTGAGCACTCACATGATGCGGAAAAAATCCTTAACACTATTGAAAAAGATATGCGGGACCTAGAAATTTATATGTACAAGACTATATTGGCGCTTGAAGATGGACAAGGCGTGTCTGAGGATACAGATGATGCCGTGCAGGCGATATTTGTGTCTGTTGGGGAAAAAATTGCTGAAGTAGATACACTGTTTAGAAATGACACGAGTGGCGTGTTTGTAGAGGAAATTCCAAAACTAGAGGAGTTGCAAGCACAATTTGAGCAGTTTCTTGCAAGCACAGCAACAATAGACACCCAGCAAATCACTGAAGAGCTGTTGGAAAATGATATTATGCCGGTGATAGAAAGTATGCTGGTTTTGGCAGGCGAAATAACAGATTTAACAGAGGTAAATGCAACCGACCAAATTTTAGATATTGAAAATAAGATATCACAAACACTTGGTACTTTTGCAATAAGTAGTGTGTTTATGCTAGGGCTGATGGTAGTGTGGTTTACCAGCTTGACAGTAAGAATCACAAAGCCGCTATATGAGATGCAAAAAATAAGTAGTGAGCTGGCAGAAGGCAACCTAAAGAACACTGAGCTAACCTATGAATCCAAAGATGAGTTTGGCGCTGTGGCAAATTCCATGCGTGAGATGATACATAATCTCAGATCTTATGTTGTAGACATTCAGCGTGGGATGAAAGATATAGCGGGCGGTGACTTAGACATTCATCCCGAAGTTGAGTTTAAAGGCGAGTTTATTGACATGGCCCAAAGTATCGTGATGGCTGTGGCCGCTTTCAACGATGCCCTTACACAAATTTCTTTGTCGGCAGATCAAATTACGATGGGTGCAAGCCAAGTATCTTCAGGTGCACAAACTTTGGCACAAGGCGCTACAGAACAAGCAGGAACCATTCAAGAGCTATCGGCGGCAATAAATGACGTTACAGCACAAACAAACGAAAATGCAAAAAATATACAAACGGTAAATGAGAAAGTACAGTTTGTAGGCCAGCAAATGGGCCACAACGATAACCAGATGAAAGAAGTTATATCGGCAATGCAGGAAATCAGTAGTTGTTCTGATGAAATAAGTAAAATCATCAAAACAATTGAAGATATTGCCTTCCAAACAAACATTTTGGCACTTAATGCAGCTGTGGAAGCGGCCAGAGCAGGCGAGGCAGGCAAAGGATTTGCTGTGGTTGCCGACGAAGTACGTAATTTGGCACATAAATCTGCCGAGGCATCTAAGAGCACAGCCGAACTTATTGAGAATTCTTTGAGGGCAGTAGAAAATGGGTCAGCGGTGGCTGCCGAAACAGCAAAGGCAACAAGTGAGGTTTTAGTAGGCGCTCAAGAGATTATGGATATATTGGAGAAAGTGGCCAGTGCTTCTGTATTACAGGCAGATTCATTAACGCAAACGACCACGGGTATTGATCAGATAGCAGTGGTAATACAGATGAACTCCGCAACATCCGAGGAAAGTGCGGCGGCAAGCCAAGAGCTATCGGCGCAAGCACAGATAATGAAAAACCAAGTAAATCGTTTCCATCTGATGGAAACTTCGCCATCCAGTGCACCGCCACAGCCGCTTGCGCTTGAAGAGAGCACGCAGGCATAAAAGATAAAGTATTAATATGATATTGAGTGTGCAGAATATTCTGCACACTCAATTTTTGTGTAAAACCGGACTATATTATGATAAACTAAAGAAAAGGCAATTATATAAAAGAGGTGTGTTATGGATAAAAAAGACATTTTGGTGATATATGGCAAAGAGCATATTGAAATGGTAAAAGAGATTTGTAAAGAGGCAAATCTGAAAGATATGATAGGGAAAAGTACAGCGAAAGTTGCACTAAAGCCGAATTTAGTGGTGCCACGTGATGCAGAAGACGGCGCAACCACTCATCTGTCGGTGGTGGAAGGTGTTTTACAATACTTGCAAGAAAATGGGTTTTGCGACATCACTATTATGGAAGGCAGCTGGGTAGGCGCACGCACTGAAGAGGCTTTCCGCAGATGTGGCTATAAAAACCTAGCAGAAAAATATGGCGTGAAGATTTGCGACACACAAAAAGATAGCTATAAAGCTTACGACTGTGCCGGGATGAAGATACAAATTTGCGACAGGGCCATGGATGTAGATTTTATGATTAACATGCCGGTGATGAAGGGTCATTGTCAGACAAAAATCACATGTGCGCTGAAAAATAACAAGGGAATAATTCCGGATAAAGAAAAGCGGAATTTTCACAGCATGGGTTTGCATAAGCCTATTGCGCACTTAAACACTAAATGTAAGAATGATTTTATTTTAGTGGATGCTATTTGTGGTGATCTTGATTTTGAAGAAGGTGGCAACCCGGTAGTTGGAAACAGACTGTTTGCCGCGTGTGACCCGGTACTTTGTGATGCATATGCCGCACAGCAGATGGGTTATGATGTAAGTGAAGTGGCATATATTAAAATGGCGGAAGCATTAGGTGTCGGAAATGCCGACGTGAGCAGTGCAAACATTAGATGGTTAAATGACGCAAGCCAAGGCGGAAAAGCACCTGTAGCAAGCGGTAAAGTGCGTAGGCTGGCAGTTCATGCAAAAGAGGATAACGCATGTAGTGCATGCTATGCGGCCGTGATACGTGCGCTAAGCAGGATGCGTGGGCAGGAACTGCAAGCGCTGAAGAGCCCGATATGTGTGGGGCAAGGCTGGCAAGGAAAACAAGGGGTATGGGGCGTAGGAAAATGCTGTAAGGAATTTTCTCATACATGTGCCGGGTGTCCGCCGTCTGCAAATGATATTATAGAAATGATTCGCAAAGAAAATATATAAGCATTAAAATAGGCTACACCGGGTAAAAGCTTGGTGTAGCCTATTTTATTAGTGAAATATCTTCTTGTATTATGATATCTTTCTTTGATATCTTTTCCCAGTCAAAAAAAGGGATGAGATCTTGCGCCGATAAGGGTGTAGGGTTTGGGATAAGGCCGGCCAAATATCCCAGTTGTCCGATTATGACGTGAGGAGTTTTATGTGATTGGCGTAAAACTCCAAGATCTAGGTCTTTGTCACGTTTAGATAATCGGCGGCCGTCGGGTGCTAAAAGAAGAGGTACATGACAGTACGTAGGCGGTGTGTAGCCTAGCGTCTGCATAAGCCATGTTTGACGCGCAGCACTCGATAATAAATCACGACCTCTGACAACCTCAGTGACGCCTTGTATGCCGTCGTCTAAGGGTGTGCAAAGCTGATATGCAAACATACCGTCTCGACGCTGTAAAATAAAATCACCACATTCTTGTGAAAGCTGCTGGGTATATTCGCCTTGGCAGATATCAGGGGTTGTAATGGTAATATCCGGCACTTTTATACGTGTGGAAAAAGGTATGGTTTGTTTTTTTTCATGGCGCTGTGTGTCTGAAAGGTGCAGGCATCGGCGGTTATAAATATATGTGCCGTCACTGGCGTGCGGAGCGTTCGCAATATGTAGTTCCGCTCTTGAGCAAAAACAAGGATAAAGAAGATTTAAGTTTTCAAGATTTAGTAGTTCTTTTTTATAAAATGCAGTACGTGCACTTTGGAAATATTCGGGCGTCGTATCGGGAAGTTCTATGTTTTTTGGTAAACTGGTTTCGGTTGTTACACCAAATCCCGGACCTTCATCCCAAAAAAGGCCCAGCCATATCAGATCCTTCATCATTGCAAGAGTGTATTCGGGTTTTGCACGGTGTATGTCTAGGTCTTCGATACGAAGCATGACGGTACCGTTTTGGCTTTTGGCAGATAGCCAGCAAAGTAAAAAAGAAAATATGTTGCCTAAATGCATACGTCCGCTTGGTGTTGGGGCAAAACGGCCTTTCATATACGATTCCTTTCATGTAGAAAGAGCCCACTGCGTTTTCGCTTTTATAATAAATATAGCGAAAATAAAGATGCAAAGGTTTTATGATATGAAACAAAACCATTGCATCTTTTCAAAATAAAAATTTATTTTTATTTTAGCAGTGGGCATCTACGTTGTGTGATAATTTTCAATAATGCTACTACTAATCGTCGTCGTTATCACTGCCACCATTGTCATCGCTCGCATCATCATGATTATCATAATCATCGTCATCGTCGCTGAAATTACTAGCATCGTTTGCAGGTGGAAGTGTATCGACATCTTGAGTCTGTTGTTTGTTTTTATAGGCTTTAAATGCTTTAAGCAGCCGTAAAGATCCGACCAAAACCAATAAAAGACCAACAAGCACAGAAATGAAATGAACCAGCTCCCAATTTGCAAACGGCACATCCCACAAAGGCATAAGACAGGTGTAAGCAAAGTAAAAACACACACCACCCATTAAAATATCGGGCATAATATTGTTCTCCTTATAAAGTATATTTGTTTATTATTCGGCTGCAGAATCAGGCGTAGAAGATGGAACTGATTCGGATGCAGGCACACTACTTTCTTGTGGCATAGATGGCACAGAAACGCTACTGTCTTCAAGTGGCAAACTGGACGGTACAACCGGTACAGACACGCTGCTACTGGAGGCAGGCGGTATATAAGTAGTGTTATTTTCGATAGAATACAGATAATAATCACTGCCGTCACGTCTTAACAGGAAATCACGATACTGAACAGGATTTTCATAGTCAGGCGTGGCGATAACTTGGTTGTCTTGAGTGTATGCGGACACATAACCAACCAGTACACGATGTACACTACCGGATTCACGCGTGATATCAACCACAGTCGCAAGATAGTCGGGAATCATACTGGTTACAGGTATGGCGTATACCTGAGTTTCTTCATCGAATGTATAAACCAAGTCACGTACACTAAAAGTAGTATGTCCGGAAAAACGAAAATCCGGGCCAAACAATGAAATACCATATTGATCCATTTCAAGTGCGGTAACTAATGCCTCGCCGTTGTCGTTACGAGACACGTTTTCACCTTTTTGGTTAAGCACACCCCACAAAGAAGCTTCTTTCAAGCTGTTTTCATCCACTTGTGAAATGGATTCGAACGGTAAGATGTCAAACCAAACAAGTGGCTCAAAACGAGTTTGATATTCTTCTTCTTGATGGCTCACATCCAGCCAAGCGGTCAATATACTAATGCCGCCTTGCACGATGGAAAAAGCACCAACAACAATCAAAATGGTAAGTGCAAACCCTATAAACTGCCTGTTTCGGCGCCTTGAAGCACGATGTTTTTCATCTCTTTGGGCTTTTGTTTGCCGCCTGCGAGGTTTTTCTTTGGGTTTTGATTTTTCTTTTTTAGGCGAAGCATCTTTACGAGGTTTTTCAGACTTTTCTACCGAAATAAGGGTGGCGGGCTTTGAGCTTGGTAAAGAAGATGTGTCACTGCGAAGGGTAGGTGATGCAGGAGCGTTTTCAGAAGTCGCAGAAGCGGGCATACCCTTTTGCAGAGGCTTAGATGGTGTGGATGAAGCAGAAGTTACTTCTTGCTTTGGTGGCGCCGAGGGTGATTTTGGTACAGGTGAAGATGCTTTTTTTGTCGTGGGCCTGGAAGAAAATTTACGAAACGAAGTGGCCCCAATAGAAGACCTATTGGGTGAAATGTTAGTTATCGTAGGCACTGAAGAAGTGTCTGCACCGGCCGAATTTGCTGTAGGCAAACTCGAATCGGGCACAGCGGTTTCCAGCGAATTGTCGCCAGAATTAGAGATGTCAGGATTACCTGTGGTTTTTTTATCGTCTGTCATGAAATTTCCTTTCCGAAATAAGAAAAATTAACGTATTTGACCGCTACCTTTTGCAATATATTTGTAAGCGGTAAGTTCATATAAACCCATGGGACCACGTGCCCCTATTTTTTGTGTGGATATACCCATTTCACACCCAAGCCCAAACTCGCCGCCGTCGGTGAATCTGGTGGAAGCGTTGTGGTATACAGCGGCGCTATCCACCTGTTGTAAAAAGGCGCTTGCTGCCATGTCATCATCGGTGATGATGGCATCGGAATGATGTGTGCCGTGGGTATTTATATGTAAAATGGCATCTTCGAGGGATGGTACTACTTTTACGGCCATAATATAATCTAAAAATTCAGTGTCAAAATCTGCATCCGTGGCAGGTTTTCCGGACCCGAGAATATTTAAAGATTCTTTGTCTAAGCGCAGTTCTACATTTTGAGAAACAGTTTGCGCCAAAACAGGTAAAAAATCGGGTGCGATGTCTTTGTGTACCAGACACACTTCGGCGGAATTACATACGGATGGACGGCTTGCCTTTGCGTTGTGAATAACATCTGCCGCCATAGCAAAGTCGGCGCTTTTATCGACGTATACATGACAGATGCCGCTACCGGTTTCAATAACAGGCACGCCACGTGCACCGTCTACCACTGCTCGGATAAGCCCGGCACCGCCACGTGGTATCAATAAATCAACAAGGCCTCTTGCACGAAGAAGTTCATCTACACTTTGGTGTGTGGTGTCTTCCACCAGTTGTATAGCGTCTTGAGGAAGGCCGTGCTCGCTTAAAGTGAGGCGCAGTATGTTTGTGATAGCGGTGTTCGACAAAATAGCATCCGAGCCACCACGTAGCACACACACATTACCGCTTTTGATACACAATGCCGCAGCATCTCCGGTCACGTTTGGGCGGCTTTCATACACAATAGCGACAACACCCAGCGGTACACGTACTTTTTGGATAAAAAGCCCGTTTGGGTGGATGTATTCTCTTTCTACTGCGCCTAAAGGCGAAGGAAGATTTGCCACCGCCAGCATCCCGCTTGCCATATCGTCAATACGTTCTTTCGTAAGGCGAAGACGATCAAGCATTACGGGGGATATCTTGCCCTCGGCATTTTTCAGATCTAAAGCATTCGCGGCCAAGATATCGGGGGCAGATGTTTGTAAAGCGTTTGCCATGCTGCAAAGTAAATTGTTTCGGTATTCTTCCGAGACTAAAACCATGGCCGACTTTGCAGCTTGGGCATTTTGAAGTATGGTTTGCACATTACTCATAACAACTTCTCCCCTTAATAAATATGTATTGCCGGTGCAATTTATTCATGAAAAGAAAAACGTGTACCAACAGCCACACCGTCTATAATGTCGTAAAGGCATTCGGGGTTTTGCCCGTTGGTAATTATCATATCAATATGATACGATTGGAGTTTTTTTGCGGCAAGTAGTTTTGTATGCATACCTCCGGTGCCAAGTGTGGAGCCCACGCCGCCACCCATATGAAGTAAATCATCCGATACATCGGTGACAACAGGGATAAGCTTTGCCGCAGAATCTTTTCGTGGGTCAGCGGTGAACAAACCGGGTATGTCAGACAAAAGTATCAATAAGTCAGCTTTTGCAATAATGGTAACTTCGGCACTCAGTGTGTCGTTATCGCCAATTTCACCGCCTTCGATCTCGGCGGTGGCCACGGTGTCGTTTTCATTTATGATGGGAATAACACCAAGCTCTAGCAAGCGAAACAAGGTAGCTTCCACATTTTTGCGGCGCCCATCATGCTGGATATCCTCGGCAGTAAGCAAAACCTGGCCCACTGTGTGGCGATACTTTGCAAACATCCTATCATAGGTGTACATCAGCTCACACTGGCCTACTGCGGCAGTAGCTTGACGTGAAGGGATATCGTCGGGTCGGCTAGACAGATGAAGTTTTCCCACACCCATGCCAATGGCGCCGGAAGAAACCACCAAAACTTCATGTCCTGCATTTTTAAGGTCTGATATTGTTTTACATAAAAGCTCCATCCGCCGAATATTTAATCCGCCGGTGGTATGTGTGATGGTGGAAGTGCCCAGCTTTATAACAAGTCGCATACGAAAGCTCCTTTTGAACTATCGGTTTTTATACATTTTTTGGTAGTAGTCAAGATATGCGCCCGAGGTGACGTCTTGTAGCCATTCGTCGTTTTTTAAGTACCAGTCGATGGTCATTTCGATGCCTTCTTCGAACGGAGTTTCAGGCTTCCATCCAAGCTCGTCGTGAATTTTTTTAGGGTCTATGCCGTAGCGGCGGTCGTGGCCTTTACGGTCGGTAACATAAGTGATGAGGGACTCAGTCACCTCTTTGTCCACAAGGTCATGCACAAGACCGATAACTTTTTTCACAATAGCAATGTTTGTACGCTCGTTATGGCCACCGATGTTATATACTTCGCCAAGTTTGCCACCGAAAAGTACCAGGTCAATGGCGCTGCAATGGTCGGTAACATACAGCCAATCGCGCACGTTTAGGCCATCGCCATATACAGGCAAGTTTTTCTTTTGGCAAGCGTTATGTATCATCAACGGAATAAGCTTTTCAGGGAACTGGTATGGGCCGTAGTTGTTGCTACATCTTGTGATGCAAGCAGGGAATCCATACGTGTCGTGCCATGCCGCTACAAACAAGTCAGAAGATGCTTTACTTGCAGAGTAAGGCGAGTGAGGACAAAGGGGTGTTTCCTCGGTGAAAAAGCCTTCGTCGCCCAGGCTACCGTATACTTCGTCTGTGCTAACTTGTACGTATTTTACGTCACTAGGCCAGCCGCCATCTTCTTTTTCCCATGCTTTTTGTGCTTGGGAAAGCAAGTTTAAAGTGCCCATTACGTTTGTGCGTGCAAACACACCGGGGTCTTCAATACTGCGGTCTACATGGCTTTCGGCGGCAAAGTTCACCACAAGGCGGATGTCATGCTTTTTAAACAAGTCTGCCACAAGGGCTTCGTCGCCTATATCACCCTGCACAAATATATGGCGGGCATCGCCCTCTATTTCTTTTAGGTTCTTAAGGTTGCCGGCATACGTCAAAGCGTCCAGATTGATAATAGTAATATCTTCATATTTTTCAAGCATGTATAAAACGAAATTGCTACCGATAAAACCGGCACCGCCGGTAACTAAAATGTTTTTCATATAAAGCAGTCCCCTTTATAATAAAATAAATATATGGTCAAAATATTATAAACTATCTAAATACTCTTGTAAATAAGCGGCTAGGGCATCCTGCCAAGGACGCATATGATCGCCAACAGTAAGGCGAAGCATTGTATGCTCTAAAGCAGAGTTCAGCGGACGCTTTGCGGCTGTTTTATATTCGTCTGATGTGCATGGAGTTACAGGAATATCTTTTTTAGCCAAGCGGAAAATCTCCATGGCAAAATCATACCATGTTGTGGTGCCGCCTCCTGTGATATGATAAATGCCGTATTCCTGTGTGCAGGAAATATGCAATAAATGATAGGCTAAATCTTCGGCATTTGTGGGGTTACCGTGCTGGTCGTTTATCACGTTCAGTGAGTCTTTTTCGTCGGCTAGGCGAAGCATAGTTTTCACAAAGTTGTTACCGTTTTTGCCGTAAAGCCACGCTGTGCGTGCTACAAAAGTTTTCGAGCAATAACGCATGGCATACTGCTCGCCTAAAAGTTTTGTAGAGCCGTAAACAGAAGACGGCATTGGCACATCAGACTCTGAAAAAGGCTTGCCGGGCATGCCGCTAAACACATAGTCGGTGGATACATGCACAAGACGCGCACCTATTTCCTCGCAAGCCATGGCGAGATTACGTGGCGCGATGGCATTTGCGGCAAAGGCGGTATCTTTGTTTGTTTCGGCACCGTCCACATTGGTGAAAGCGGCACAGTTAAAAACAATATCCGGCGTATGTTTTAAAATCAATGCAGTCGTTTGCTTGATATCGCTTAAATCGGCATCGGGCAAATCCACACAAACTACATTTGCATTTTCTAGCTCTGCGGGTATCTTGCCCAGTGCGCAAGCACCGGTTTGAAGCTGATGCAATAGCTCGGTGCCCAGCTGGCCTGCCGCACCTGTTATTAAAACTGTCATAAAAAGTCCACCTTATTTTTCAAGGCAGTATATCCGCCGTGATTTAATCTATATTATTATGTTTATTGAAAACGCTTGCCGGGAGTCACCGTATCTGCGATGTGTTTTAGATACATGCCATACTCGGTTTTTTCAAGGGCAGATGCTGTTTTCAGTAGCTGGTTTTTGTCTATAAAAGCTTGACGATACGCAATTTCTTCAAGGCATGCAATATATAGTCCTTGGCGTGTTTGCACAGCTTCCACAAAATTCGAAGCAGCCAAAAGTGCCCTGTGGTTTCCGGTGTCAAGCCATGCCATACCACGTCCAAACAGCTCGACTTTCAGCTGGCCTTTTTCAAGGTAGGCGTTGTTCACGCTGGTGATTTCAATTTCACCACGTGCGGAAGGCTTGACAGATTTTGCAATATCAACCACTTGGTTGTCGTAAAAATAAAGGCCGGGAACAGCGTAGTTGCTTTTTGGGTTTTGTGGTTTTTCCTCAATGGAAATAACATTTCCGCCGGAGTCAAACTCAACCACGCCAAACTCTGTGGGATTAGACACATGATGTCCGAAAATTGTGGCGCCGGTGCTACGTGCAGCGGCAGTGTTCAAGCGTTCGGTAAAGCCATATCCGTAAAAGATGTTGTCGCCCAAAACAAGGCATACATTGTCGCCACCAATGAAAGACTCACCAACTAAAAACGCATCGGCAAGGCCACGAGGGGCTGTTTGAACAGCATAAGAAAAGCGCACACCTAACTCACTGCCATCGCCAAAAAGTCGTTCAAAGCAAGGCAGGTCGGTGGGTGTGGATATTATTAAGATGTCACGAATACCGGCCAGCATCAATGCCGAAACCGGATAGTAAATCATAGGCTTGTCATACACCGTTAAAATTTGTTTTGATGCCGCAATGGTGGATGGATAAAGCCGTGTGCCGGAACCGCCGGCCAGTACAATCCCTTTCATGAAAAAATCCCCCTTTTATTGCTAGAGTAAATTGCTATATTATAAAAACTACGAAAGGCGAAAGCCCCATTTTTTGAAATATCTAAACATACTGCGCAGTTGCCATAAAAACTGTTTTGTTTTTCGGTGTGCGTCCCTGTGCCAAACATGGGTGACGCTGATTTGTGGCAGATACATCGCACGACCGTGACATAACGCTTTTTGGGTGATGTCGGCGTCTTCCACATACATGAAATATCCTTCGTCAAATCCACCCATTTTGCAAAAAACGTCTGTGCGAATCATGAAAAACGAACCACTGCAAAATTCTACATCCACAGGCACTGACAAGTCTTCATCCAGCATTAAATAATGTCTGTTGTATTTTTGAAGAAAAGAAAAGGGAATTTGACGTGCAATAAGCGGAAGCAGTGCCGGTCTGCGTTTTGCGGTATATTGAGGGCTGCCGTCCGGGAATATAAGCCGTGGATTGGCGATGGCTACATCGGGATGTGCGTCCATCCAGTCGGCCATTTGATTCAGTACATCGGCGTCTACCTCGATATCAGGGTTTATCACAGCGTGATATTGGCTGTGCAATAAAGGCAAAACAGCGTTGTGGCCTGTGCCGAAACCTTTGTTTTCCTTTTGAGGCAGAGCAATAACTTGGCTTGGCAAGCCTTGATTTTGCAACACTTGTAAGGCATCATCGGGAGAAACATTATCAACAAGGTATAATGTGAAATCATCAGATGAGGTGTGGTGTACAAGGCTATCGATACATCGGCGCACTTCGTCTGCACCGCCATACATTACCACACAAGCGCTTAAACGAGCAGTCTTATCCCTTGCCATTATGCGTCACTATCGGCTGTTACTGAAGATGTGTCTTCTTCGGTGTCGGTACCATCTTCGGTAGCGGTGGGTGCATCACTTGTATCTTCGGATGTGGTTTCTTCGGTAGTAGAGGTATCACTGCCTACATCAGAAGCATCTTCGGTGGTAGCGCTGTCGTCTTCAATGGCAGGGTCTTCCTCGGTAATGGTGTTGCCGTCTTCATCCACAATAATTTTTGGCGCATCGGCAGAGCCCGGGTCTTCGCCTGTTTCGCGAACTAAGGCTTGCAATACTTCAAAAGAACGAATAATCTGTGGGTCGGCAGAAAGATTTGGGCTGAATAAAGATGTTTCGGTAAAGCCGTCAATCGGAGCTGAGTCTACGTCGGGGAATAGTCCAACGCCGTCAAACATTTCTCCTGCGCCTGTTTGCAAAATAGCTACAGTAACAGAAACAGCAGAGCCGTCGGCAAGGCGATGAGGAGAGTTTTGAATGGTGCCATGGCCGGCTGTTTGTGTGCCCACAATTTGTCCACCGGCTAAGTCACGAATGGATGCGGCAAAAAGTTCGGCCGCAGCAGAAGTGTTTTCATTCACCAAAGCCACCATAGGAATTTCCACAGCATTTTCGGCATCACTGGTGGCCAATACACGCACGGTTTCAGTATTGTTTATGCTTTCGGCTATTGTGCCTTGTGAGCAAACAAAGTCTATGATGCTATATAGTTCTGATGAAAATGAACCGGAAGTTCCACGCAGGTCAAAGGCGATACCTTTACTGCCATCGGATAGCGCTTGGCTAACAGCATAGCTAAACTCGGCATATGTAGTGGTGCTGAAAGAAGAAATACGAATATAGGTATAGTCAGTCATGTCGGTGGATTGCACAGTTGGAGCGACATAGTTTTCCATACGACGAATATTAAAAGTTTCTTCTTCTGTTAGGTTGTAAACACATTGCAAGGCGAGCTCACTGCCGGGAGTGCCCCATAGCTGTTCTTCCAATGCGGCTAAAGAAGTGATGGTGGCGGCCGGCATATCGTTTACCGCAAGTATGCGGCCACCGGCTTTTACGCCGGCTTCAAACGCCGGGGAATCTTCGTACACATGCATAATAATATATCCATCTGCGTCACGTACCACTTCGATACCTATACCTACCAGTTGTCCGCTTTCTTTTGCTAAAAGATCGGCATAGTCGTCTGCAGTGTAATAAATAGCGTTGCCGTCACCGATACCATTCATGTAACCGGCCGCCATTCTGTCGAACAAATAGTCGTCGTTTATCGTGCCGTAAAGGTTGCCGCGCACATAAATGTCTATTTCGGCAAGCTTTGAGTATTGTGCTTGCAGATTTGTCACAGACGAAACAGTGCGATCAAACGTCTGCATGGAAACAATCCACGTGATGGAAAAAGTGACTGTTATTGCAATAAGGGTAATGGCAAGTGCAATACTTACCGAAATTTTTCTGTTCATATAAATCTCCTAAATCTTCGTTTCGGCCGTAAAAAACGCCATCAGTAATAAAAGGGAAACGGCACAATAAAAAACATCAACCACTAAGCCAATTACGTGGGTTTTCAAGATTACCGTTATTTTGCACTTCTAGGTGCAAATGGTTTCCGGTACTAAAACCGGTGGTGCCAACAGTGGCAATGTGCTGGCCGGTGGACACATAACTGCCGACACCGATATCTAAAGTGTGGCAGTGGGCATACAGTGTTTTCACGCCGTTGCCGTGGTCTATTACAATATAGTTACCATAACTGCCAGAGGATGCGGCAACAATAACTGTTCCGCTACCTACAGCCTTAATAGAAGTACCTTGTGGTGCGGGCACGTCCATACCACGGTGTGGAGAACCATTAGGGTCAGGCTGGCCAAACTCACAAGAAACACTGTAATATCCGGGCACAGGCCATGTGAACGCTCCACCGACAAACTCGCTGCCATCGCCGTTTGAAGAGCCACCCACACTACTGCCGATATTTTGCATTTCTCTGTAAGCTGCTGCAGCGGCATCAAACTGATCGCCTTCTATTTCCTGCTGTGCCCGAAGCTCGGCCTCTTCACGGCTTAAAGTGTTATCCAAAGCCATGATATTTTCCACAAGGCCGTCTTGTAAATAAACCAGCTCGGAATGATAAGAAGTCAGGTTGGCCAAAAGAGAATCGATGGCAAACTGTTCTTCTTCCATTACGGTTTTTTCATTGCTAAGTTGCTCCAGCAGTTCTGAATCGTTCTGTGAAATACGCCGCATTGCATCTGTAGCAATAAAGACATCGGAAAAGCTGTCTATATTAAGTAGTTGGCTCAGCGCCGAGGAATTGTTCATGTTGTAAATAGCAATAAGTCTGTCTTGCAGTAACTGATCGTTTTCATAAATAAACTGCCTGCTTACAGCGATTTCTGCTTGCAACTGCTTCAATTCGGCGCTGATGCGATCAATTTCTTCTTTGTTTACCGCTACCATTTCGTCGATGATTTCTTTTTCTTTTTCATAACTGCTCATCAAAGATTGTGTAGCAGATATATCGTTTTTTTGCTGGCTGATTTGACTGCGAGTATCTTGCAGCTCGTCTTGCAAGCGCTCATAGCGTTCGGCGGCTGTTTCGGCCGACACTAAAATAGGCGACAAGACAATCAAAAAAATAATGATGCAAAAAAACAAACGCTTACCTAGCTTTATGGTTGACATTAAAGCCTCCGAGAGGAATCAAGGGTGTTGAGTGAATGTTACACTTTCAAGTGATTGCGTACGCTGAGAGCGGTACCGATGCCGCCTAGAAGTGTGCCTAAAGACAAGGCAGCCAGAGTGATCCAGTACCAAATATTTTCAAGTTTTAATAAGCTGGATAAAATGCTGAGAATCCACATGTTGTGCATGCCGTGTAAAAATTCATACACGAGATAATATGCACCACACAGTGCCAGCGAAGATACTATACCTGCGATGATACCCACAGCCACGCCTTCCACAAAAAACGGTAATCGAATGAACAAGTTTGTGGCACCAACATATTTCATGATGGAAATCTCACGACGTCTGGCAAAAACTGTTAATTTGATGGTGTTTACTATCAAAATAATGGAAACAGATGCCAAAATCAGTACAATAGCGAACCCACCGTATGTAATGCCGTTGTTTATGGTGATCATTACGCCGGCAAGATCTACCGGAACATAAGTTTCTTCCACACCGGCGATGGCGGAAATTTGGGTGTTGGTTTGCTCGATAAAACTAAGATCGTCCACAGTAACATGAAAACGAGCAGGGAATATGTTTTCATAACCATCTAAAAGATTTGAATATGATTCAAGCATACGCTGCACTTCGTTAAAAGCATCTGCTTTAGAAGCGTATTCCACTGTGGATACATTCGGAATATCAGAAATTTGCTGGCCGATGGCAGTGGCTTGCTCGTCGGTCACATCTTGAAGCAAGTTTACCACAATCTCATTTTGGCCGGACAAATAATTCACAATAGAATTTACATTCAGCAAAAGTAGGGTGGCGATACCGGTCAAGATAAAGCAAGCAGTGAGCACGCCGATAGAAGCAAATGTCATAAGGCGGTTTGCACTCATGTTTTTGAGGCCTTGTTTTACAAGATAGCGAAAACTTCCGAATCTCATAGCGGTAGCACCTCCTTTGCCTGCAAGTCATCCGAAACAATGGCGCCATGGTCTATCTGAATGATGCGCTCAGAAAACCGCTGGGCAAGATCGTGCTCGTGAGTAACCACCACCACAGTGGTACCCACCATGTTGATAGCTTTCAAAAGCTCCATTATTTCCACCGAAAGTTCGGGGTCGATGTTACCGGTGGGCTCGTCTGCAATAATGATGGGCGGCGAATGTACCAAGGCACGAGCCAGCGCAACACGCTGTTGCTCGCCGCCGGACAGCTCAGACGGAAGGCTACGAGCCTTACCGGCAAGGCCCACAAGGTTTAATACATAAGGAACACGTTTTTTGATTTCGCGCTCGGGAATATTTGTGACGCGCATGGCAAAAGCCACGTTTTCAAAAGCCGTCATGGTAGGAATCAAGCGGAAGTCCTGGAATACGACGCCAAGGCCACGACGCAAATATGGAATGTCGCGATTTCGAATGGTGGAAAGATCATGCCCACCTACAATAACCTTGCCGGAAGTAGCCACTTCTTCGCGCAAAATAAGCTTTAAGAATGTGCTTTTTCCTGCGCCGGAATGCCCAAGCACAAACACAAACTCACCTCGGCGAATTTCTAGGTTTACCCCTTGCAAAGCTATATTTCCGCCTGCATATACTTTTTTTACGTTTTGGAAACTAATCATTGCATTATTATCAGTCATAAGTGTTTTTCTGGCCATGCTGAAAATACTCCTATATATAGCGTGGTTAAGACATATTTTTACAGTTGAAATTAATACCGTATTTATTTTTGACAAACATAAATAGACTGTTGCCTAAAACAACAGTCTTATATTACCATGTTTAGCATATTTTATCAAGAAAAGGCAGAAAATAACAACGTTTTTTCACAAAAAAACCGTATGAGCACATACGGTTTTGAATACATTAATAAAATTAATAACTTGCAGGATCGGTGTTCAAATAACGTTTTACCATCAGCGCCACTTTGAACACGATGGCATCGTCAAACTCGCGTAAATCAAGCCCGGTTAACTTTTTGATTTTTTCAAGGCGATATACTAAAGTGTTGCGATGAACAAAAAGTCCACGTGAAGTCTCTGACACGTTTAAGTTGTTTTCAAAAAACCGCTGGATGGTGAAAAGAGTTTCTTCGTCCAAAGAGTCGATGCTGCCTTGGTTGAACACTTCCTTTAGGAACATCTCACAAAGGGTGGTAGGAAGCTGATAAATCAAACGAGCAATGCCTAAATGATTGTAAGAAACAATATTTTGTTCTATGTCAAACACCTTGCCCACTTCCATGGCAATTTGTGCTTCCTTGAAGCTGGCGGCCAAATCTTTGATGTTGCTGATGGGAGTGCCTATGCCCACAATAGCCTTGATGTAGTGCTCGCCATTTAGGGTATCGATGATGGAAAGGCCTAATTTTTCAATGGTTTTTTTGTCTATGCCACGTTGAATTTCTTTCACAAGAACGGTGTCTGTTTCGTTCACGTTGAAGATGAAGTCCTTTTGTTTGTCAGGGAAAAGGCCGCTCACCACTTCAAATGCCGAAATATCTGTGCCGCTGGTGACACGAATCAATAAAACTACTCTGGCTACATCGGTAGCAAAATGTAGCTCCCTGGCTTTGGCGTAAATGTCGCCCGGCAAAATATTCTCCATTACCACATTTTTGATGAAGTTAGATTTATCAAACTTTTCATCATGGTATTGTAAAATGTTTTGCAAGCTAAGTGCACCAAGGGCTGCATATTGTGCGCCCATTTCATCTACTCTTTTGACAAAAACAGCATAAGAAGTGTTTTGTCCGGCAGAAAACACACGATATGAATAGTCGTTTTTGACAAAAGACGAAACTCCGCTCAACATTTGCTCGGTTATATTATCGTGTACTTTTCCCATGTAGGAAGGATCAGTGCTGGATATAACCATGCCGGTGGCATCCACCACACCCATCGGTTGTTCAATGATATCACGCATTTGAGATATCACAGTCTGAAACACACGATTTGCCATAAAAGCCATCCTCCTGCTTACGGTAGTAAAATTAATTATTGGTTAAGACAATTTTGTGAAGAGTGA
Source organism: uncultured Oscillospiraceae bacterium (assembly GCA_964370165.1). GTDB lineage: Bacteria > Bacillota > Clostridia > Oscillospirales > Ruminococcaceae > JAAYCI01. The sequence continues at coordinate 5,652 of CAYJIG010000009.1, read as the reverse complement.
CAAATTTATTATCACGGTAATATTTATATTACACAATTAAACAGGCTTTTGCAACAGTTTTTTATAAAGATAAAGAACTTTCTTTGTTTAATATTAACGTGATGTGAATAAAAGCAGGAAAAATCGTGTTTTATGAAATTAAAATGACACATTTGTAATTTTATTGTTATATAATTGCAGGCTGTTGTAACTTGGTTTTTGACCAAAACTCTAAAATTAAAACTCTCATGTGTAAACAATATCAGCTAAATGCCTTAAAAATGATTAAAAAAAGTAAAAAAACATAATATTTAGATACAAAATATTTAAAATGAGATATTCTGTTATTATTTTGTCATGCAATTTACACAAGAATGTAACTGAAAATTTATTGAATATCACCAAAAAGGTGCTATACTTTCAAACAAGGTCACAAACGAATAGCTGACCTGTAGTCGGAACACAACCTCCGACATATATTATTAGTTGGTTTGCGGATTTTTGCAAACCTTATAAAAAGGAGAGTACAAAAAATGAAAAAAACAATGATTGCTTTAAGTTTAGCCGCTGTTATGGCTTTGAGTTTTGCCGCTTGTAGTGAAGAAGAGGCACCCGCTTCAAGTGAAGCTGCTGCATCGGTATCCACTTCTATGGTAGATGAGTCTGTAGCTGATGAGTCCGTAGCTGACGAGTCCGTAGCTGATGAGTCCGTAGCTGATGAGTCCGTAGCTGATGAGTCCATGACTGATGAGTCCATGACCGACGAGTCCATGGCTGATGAGTCCATGACCGACGAGTCCATGACCGACGAGTCCATGACCGATGAGTCTGTGGCTGACGAATCTGCTGCAGAATAAGCAGAGCATTAAGACAGTAAAGTAAAAACCCCTCGAAAGAGGGGCTTTTTTTATGTGCAAAATAATATTTCGGTGGAAAGGATGATTAATAGAATTGCGTAAAAATACAACAATAAAAAAAGCATGAGTAAGATGTCAAATAAGAGCGATAAAATCGGTTTGCAATTGGAGGTAGGGTTTTGTATAATGATAAGGTACGATAAAAGTGTAAGATGGGGAAAATAGGATATGAATGATCTCGAAAAGCTACCGAGGCCAAAACGTGTTTTGTGCATCATGGACATATCGGTGGTGGGACGTGCAGGGCTTTCTGCGGTTTTGCCGGTGCTTGCGGCAAGCGGTGTGCAGGCGTGTGCATTGCCGGCGGCGCTATATTCCACGCATACCGGCGGGTTTGATGTTCCGGCACGTCAAAACGAGGCAGATTTTTGCAAAAAAGCTCTTCAGCATTTTTCACAGCAGGAGATAGAATTTGATGCGGTGTACATAGGATATTTGTGTACAGAGGATCAGTTTGATATGGCGGAACAGGCAATAATCAACTATCCAAACGCTATACATATAGTAGACCCTGCCATGGGCGACGACGGTAAATCATACAGCGGAATTTCAAGTGTATTAATATCACGAATGCAAAAATTATGTAAAATGGCAAACCTTATCACGCCGAATTTCACCGAAAGCGCATTGCTGATGGGTGAAGACCCAAAAGAATATACGGATGGAGAAAACCTGGCCAAAAGACGGATTGATGTATTGACGGGTGAAAATCGCTCTGTGGTAATCACCAGTGTGCCTGATAAAAAAGGCGGGTATGTGAGCATGGGAAAACAAGCGCCGCAAGATGAGGTGTTCATTCAGCAGTCATCTTATGTACCACAGCGATATCCGGGTACCGGAGATCTGTTTACAGCGGCATTGTGTGGGTGTATACTACAAGGAAATACAATAAAAGAAGGCGTGAAAAGAGCAACAATGTTTGTGCAAACAGCAGCAAAAACCACATATGATGCCAAGGCAGAACCAAGACATGGTTTATGGATAGAGCCGCATTTGCCGATGCTTGCAAAAGAAAAACAAGGCGGATGAGTATGGAAAACTGTATAAAAAAAGCACCCATTCAGCTAGTATTGATAGAGCCGCAAATTCCGCAAAACACAGGAAATATAGCACGCACATGCGCATGCACAGGCGCGGCACTACATCTGGTAAAGCCAATGGGATTTACCGTGACAGATAAAAAACTAAAGCGGGCAGGGCTTGATTATTGGGATAAGCTTGAGCTTACATATCACGATAGCTTGGAAGAATTTCTAAAAGTGGCAGACCGTCCTTTGTTCTTTTTCACCACAAAGGCAAAAAACACGTACAGTGAAGTGTCATACCCAAAGGAGTGTTTTTTAGTGTTTGGTAGGGAAGATGCAGGACTGCCGATGAGCTTACTAAACAGCGGAAAAGGTGAAAATGTTCGCCTGCCAATGAAGGGTGATTTGCGCAGCCTAAACTTATCAAACGCAGTAGCGGTGGCGGCTTACGAGGCGCTACGCCAGCAGGGCTTTCCGGAACTTATATAAAAATGTTAATAAGGTTAATTAATGTAGTTAACTAAAATATAAAATCAACCAATAAAAGCTAGGGGAGTAAAAGATGAGCCAGAAAAAGTACGTTGTTCTTACAGATTCGGCCTGTGATATGCCGTATGAGCTTGCAGAAGAGTGCGGCGTAGATATTTTGAGTTTTCACATTGCGGTGGATGGAAAAAACTATATTGAACGACAAGACTTTACTTTTGAAGAATATTATGACATATTGCGCGAGTGTAAAGATATACCCAGTACAGCATTTATCACCATGCCGAGATATATGGAGCGATTTGAGCAGTACTACAAAGCGGGCGTAAAAGAAGTGCTATATGTGGCAATCAACTCTACCGGTAGCGCCACATATAACGCCGCGATAATGGCCAGAGAAAAGTTTTGCCAGGAGTTTCCCGACAGCGATATGAAAATTTATATTGTGGACTCACATTGCTACTCGATGGCTTATGGTTGGTTTGTGGCCGAGGCTTGCAAAAAGCTAAAAGCCGGCGAGGAAATGTATGACGTAACAGCGTGGCTGAATGATATATTTACTAAAGTGGAGATTGTCTTAGGCGCATTTAGCTTAAAGTTCATGAAAAAAAGTGGACGTGTGTCGGCCGCGGCGGCTATTGCGGGCGAGCTGATGGGGGTAAGGCCTATTATATCTTTAAACGACGGCGTATCGGTGGTACAAAAAAAGGTACGTGGTGACAAAGAAGTGTTGCCTGCGTTGATAGCACAAATGGAAGCAAATCACGCGGGCCTTGAGCCATATATGGTGGTTGGAACAAACGCAAAAGTGATGGAAGAGCTGGCAAAGATGTGCACCGAAAAATGGGGCAAGGCGCCGGATGGCAAGTTTTATCTTGGCTCGGCCGTGGCTACAAACACAGGCCCAGATGCCATAGCGATTGTATATTTAGGAAAGTCTCGTCGCAAACCGGACGAGGTAAATGTAAGCTAAATTAATGGTTTGGAAAGGACTAAAAGATGGCAAAAACACGCGTGGCTGTGTTATTTGGCGGAGTTTCCAGCGAGCATGAGATTTCGTGTATTTCCGCAGCGGCAATTGTGGATAACATAGATAAAGATAAATATGAAGTTTTCAAAATAGGAATTACAAAAAGAGGCAGATGGCTGCTATATCCCGGCGGCACTGACAAAATGCGTGATGGTAGCTGGGACACGTTTGAAGATTGTGTGCATGCTTTTATCTCGCCCGACTCTGCTACTCGTGGCATAGTAACCAGCCATGAAGGTAGTTTTGATGCGATAAAGTTAGACGCAGTGTTTCCTGTTCTTCACGGTAAGGGTGGCGAAGACGGAACAGTTCAGGGGCTTTTAGAACTGGCGCAGATACCGTATGTTGGTTGTGGTGTAGGCGCATCGGCCGATTGCATGGACAAGTGTGTTGCAAACACATTGTTTGAAGCTGCGAATATTCCACACACACCGTGGACATGCGTTACCCGTGACGACATAGATGATGTGGACGATATGCTATGGCGCATGTCAAAAACGCTATCTTTCCCGGTGTTTGTGAAGCCGTCATCGGCAGGCTCGTCCATTGGCGTGACCAAAGTAAACAGCAGGGAAGAGCTTCAAAGTGCGTTGCGGCTTGCCGCGGCACATGACCATAAAGTGATTGTTGAAAAAGCTGTACAAGGCAGAGAGGTAGAGTGTGCTGTTTTAGGAAACACCCAGCTTTTGTGCACATTACCGGGCGAAATTGTAAGCTGTAACGAAGAAATATATGACTATGATGCAAAATATAAAAGTGGCGATGACAGCAAGCTGTATATTCCTGCGCGGTTATCAGACGAAAAGCTGCAGGAAATAAAAGAGCTGGCCTTGCGTGCATACAAAGCGCTTGGTTGTCAGGGGCTTTCACGGGTAGACTTTTTTGTGGAAGAAGACACAGGAAATGTGCTGCTAAGTGAAATAAACACCATGCCCGGCTTTACATCTATCAGTATGTATCCAAAACTGATGGAAAACATGGGCATATCATTTACCGATTTAATAGACAGGCTGATAGAACTGGCCTTGGAAAGGTCTGGACAATGAAAGAAAAACCTATAGGCGTTTTTGATTCGGGTCTGGGTGGCCTGACAGCTGTTAGGGAACTGCATAAAATACTACCAAATGAAGATATTATATATTTTGGCGATACCGGCCGTGTGCCTTACGGCAGCAGAGGCAGAGATATTTTAGTAAGGTATACAAAGCAGGATATTGCGTTTTTACTTTCGAAAAACGTAAAGTATATCTTAAATGCTTGTGGTACGGCCAGCAGTTCTTTCCCGGCAGAAGAAGTGGCAAAGCTTTCTGTGCCATATATGGGTGTGGTAGCTGCCGCGGCAAAAAAAGCGGCAAGTGTTACAAAAAATAAACGTGTTGGGATTATTGCTACCGAGGCTACTGTGAACTCTACAAGTTTTCAAAAAGCGTTGGCAGGTTTATCCCCACAGATAGAAAGTGTTGCAATGGCGTGTCCGCTTTTTGTGCCGCTAGTGGAAAATGGACATTTCACTAAAAACGATCCACTGGCCACACTGGTGGTAGAGGAATATCTAAGCGGCATACGTGAAGCCGGCATAGACACGCTGATAATGGGTTGTACGCATTATCCGCTGTTAGTGGAGGCTATTTCGTCGTTTATGGGTGACGAGGTCACCTTGGTAGACACCGGCCGTGAAGCTGCAGTTTTTCTTAAAGAGCAGCTAGCACAAAAAAACTTGCTAAACGACACGAAAGAGCGTGGCGACACGAAATATTATGTCAGCGACGAGCCTACGCGGTTTGGCCGGCTAGCGGCAATTTTCCTTGGAGATAGCAGGGAAAAGGTAGCGACACGAATTAATATCGAGGAGTATGCACTGTTTAATGAATAAAAAAGTTTATGTAAAGAAAAAGCAAAATCATCTACATGTATCCGGGATCGAAAGGAGTATTGACATGAAGGAAGATTATATAATCAGTATTGAAGGCACTATAGATCAAGAAGGTGAAACGGATACTGTAAATTTGATGACACGTGGTTCTTTTTCATGCAATGATGAGGAGTTTTCAATCTCTTATGAAGAAACCGAGGCCACAGGATATAAAGGAAATATCACCACAGTAAAAGTGGAAAAAGATAATAAAGTAAGTATGCTACGTTCAGGGAATGCACCCAGCCAGCTGGTGATAGAACGTGGCCAAAGACATATTTGCCACTATGAAAATGGGTATGG